>CAMWWF010000005.1 GCA_947177885.1 uncultured Lachnospiraceae bacterium | reverse complement strand
CCCCCCCCCCCTTTTTTTTTTTCAAGAACAATACGTCATACGCGATTCCTCTACTTGTCGTGGGCTCGGAGTGGTGTATATTAGACAGAATTTAGATTATGTGCAAATTGACGAGAAACGACAGGGGGAAATTTGTGCAAAGTATTGAAGGAGGTTACATATGGCAAAGAGTAGTGGAGCCAAACCAGGGGTGAGAACCAAGACTACCTGGAAAAATGCTTTAAAAAGAGACTGGCAGCTGTATCTGTTGCTGCTGCTTCCGGTTGCTTTGGTTGTAGTTTTCAATTATGCGGCATACCCGGGTCTGCGGATGGCATTTATGGATTACAAACCGATCAAGGGATTTGCGGGCAGTGACTGGGTAGGCATGGAAGTATTCCAGAAGATATTTAAGGATCATGATTTTATCAGGGCATTGCGGAACTCTATTGTATTTAATCTCCTGGATTTACTTGTAGGTTTCCCAATGCCGATCATTCTGGCATTGATGCTGAATGAACTTCGGTTTATGCGGTTTAAGAAGGTCACGCAGACGATCCTTTATCTGCCTCATTTCCTTTCCTGGGCGATCATAGGATCTGTTGCTTACACCATGTTCCGTCCTGCTACGGGCCTTGTGAACACCCTGTTAATGAATGTTGGTGTTATTTCGGAAGGAATTCCTTTCATGAATGAGAAATGGCATTGGGCGGTTACATATCTGCTGGTAGGTGTATGGCAGGGCATGGGTTGGGGAACCATCCTTTACCTTGCGGCGATCACCAGTATCAACGGTGAACTTTATGAAGCATGTATCATTGACGGAGCTAATAAATGGCAGAAAATGTGGCATGTTACGCTTCCGGGTATCAGAGGCACGATCGTAACTCTGTTGATCATGAACCTGGGTCGAGTGATGGGCAGCAACCTGGAGCGTCTGACAGCTTTTGACAATACACAGGTTCGGGATTTCCAGTATCAGCTTGCCATCTATATCTACGAAAAAGGTATGGGTGCAGGTAAATACTCAGAAGGTACTGCTGTAGGTCTGTTTCAGTCACTGGTTGGCGTAGTTTTGGTTCTGTTGTCTGACAAGATTGCCAAGGCGCTTGGTGAGGAAGGCTTGTTATAGGGGGTGAGAAGCATGGCAAAGAAAAATATGGAAGCGGTGTCTTCTGACGGAAGCCGCGCAATCAGTAAGTTTCACATTAGTGATGTGATCATCATCCTGGTGCTGGTTATCCTGTGTGCCACCTGTGTTATTCCTTTCTGGCATCTGCTGGTAAAATCTATTTCCAGTGACATGGCGGTTATGATGAAAGAAGTTTTTTTCTGGCCCAAGGGTCTTACATTCAATGCATATAGTAAGGTTTTTGCGGATAGATCCATGGTTCATTCCATGCTCTACAGCGTGGTGGTGACAGTGATCTTTACGGCGCTGGGCATGATCACCTGTACCTGTGCGGCATATCCTCTTTCAAAGAAGAGGCTGAAGGGTAAAGGATTTTTCACCTTTGTACTTATGGTTCCCATGTACTTTACTGCAGGAATGATACCGTCCTTTATCCTGATGTTTAACCTGAACCTGATCGATTCTATGTGGGTATTGATCCTTCCGTTGATCTATTCCCCCTATAACATGTTGGTCATGAAGACGTACTTACAGAGTACCATTCCGGATTCTCTGGAGGAATCGGCATTCCTGGATGGAGCGACAAATTTACAGATCCTGAGGAAGATCGTACTTCCTTTGAGTAAACCTATTATCGCTACCCTCTCCCTGTTCTATGCGGTGGGGCGCTGGAATGCTTATGCTGACCATATGTATTATATCAGATCTGACAGCAAGAGAATGATCCAATACAAGCTGTCTCTGCTAGTTCAGGGCGCGGAGGCATCTATCTCGGCTTCCCTGGGAGATACAGGCGGCGCTTCCAATGTTACCACTCCGGAAGTTCTGCAGGCAGCCTGCATTATGTTTGTATCGGTTCCTATTATCGTTATCTATCCTTTCCTGCAGAAGTATTTTGTAAAGGGAGCAATGGTAGGAGCTGTAAAGGGATGATAGTTTTTCCCGGATATCCGGGTATCTATAAACTATACACATTTTTTATAAGGAGGACATTATTATGAAGAAAAACAATCTTCAGAAAGTACTTGCCGTAGCTCTTGCAAGTACTATGGCAATGGGTGCTTTGACTGCCTGCGGCGGTGATGATAGTACCAGTGCAAGCGGTACACCTGCAAGCACTGGTGGAGATACCAACGCATCTGCAAGCACTGGTGGGGACACCAGCACACCTGCAAGCACTGAGGGAGATACAGCAACAGTTGCAGGAATCGATGGCTTTGTTCCGTTTGAAAACACGGTAACCCTGAATATTCCTGTTTACCAGCGTGCAACACCCAATGGTGCCGCTGATGCGGGAAATAACTACTGGACCGAGTGGATCAGAAAAGAATTTGGTGAGAAGTACAACATTGATGTGAACTTTGCGGATTGGGTAATCTCCCGTGGAGAAGAAAATGCAATGTATGCACAGTGGGCATCTGTACAGAAGCTTCCTACCGTCTGCTTTGAGTATGACTATCCTGATCTGACACTGTATCAGAATGAAGGTTATCTGGCAGAATATGATGTTGACTGGTTCAAGCAGATTGCTCCCACCTACTGGGCAGCAATGGAGGAGAACGGGCTGGATGAGTTTACCGAGATCAATGGTGAGAATGTTCTGTTGATCGGAACCAGACCTTACGGTCAGACCAACTATCAGTTTGTAACCTTTTATCGTCAGGACTGGGTAGAGGCTGCAGGCTTTGATACCTATCCTACAGACCCCGAGAAGCTGTTGGAGCTGTATGCGAAGATCGATGAGCTGGGTCTGTGCAATGGCGATTATCTCCTTGGCGGTACCAAGGTTGAAGGTAATGGTGTAGACCAGAACTATGCTTACAGAACCTATCCTCAGGATAAGGAGCTTTGGGCTACTACCGGCGACTACGATGTTCCCGCTCTGCCCACCGAAGCACAGAAGGCTCTTCTGAAGTGGGAGAACCAGCTGTACAACTTGGGCTATCGCGATAAAGAATACAACACCAAGACAATGGACTATCAGATCAGTGACTTTGTAAGCGGCAAGTGCTTTACTTATGCTACTTATTCTACTAATCAGGTTCAGGCACTGACAGATTTCTATGCTGCTAATCCTGATGGAAAGCTGGGCATTGTTGTTAATCCCGGTCCTGAAACCTATGCTAACGGAGCGAATATGGGATTCCGTCCCAACGGCATCTTTGGACAGTACATCGGATTCTCCGTTACCGCAACGGAAGATGAGAAGAAGGCTTTTGCTATGTATCTCGAGTGGATGAGCCAGCCCGATGTTCTCTTCACACTTCAGTGGGGCGAAGAGGGTGTGAACTTCAACTATGACGAAAACGGTACTCCTGTATCTATTCCTGTAGCGGATCAGCCTGCTGACAAGGTGATGAGCCACAATGACAACGTAGATATGTGGTGTCTGGTTACGGCAACCAGAACCTTCAATGATGTTGATAAGGATATTCAGGCAATCGCTCCTACAGGCTATCCTGATTCCGATCAGTTCTTTAAGGATATCAAGGCAAATTACGAAGGACAGCTGGCTTGCTATGAGGCAGGTATGGCATCTCCTGACTGCTCCTTCACCGTATCCATTGCAGCAAATGATGAGTACAAGAATACACTGTATACCTTATATGCAGAGCTGCGTGACGGAATCGTAATGGGATCTGAGGCAGACTTTGAGAAGAATTATGAGGATGCATGCAAGAAATATCTTGATGCCGGTTATCAGGCAATCATCGATGAGAAGAAGGCTGCTTTTGAAGCAGGCAACTATGTTGAACAGGCAGCGCACTTCTTCAAGTAAGAAGAATTAAGCAATATGTTTTCAATCAGCCCTCCGGCTTAGGCTGGAGGGCTGTATTTTTTTAAAATTCTTGCAAAGGGTAAATAAGTAGGGTATCATAAAAATAAGATATATGGGTGTGCTGTAACCTGGAGGACACCGGAAAATATAATCTGACGGGGAAAAGAAGGAGGAAAAGGTATGCTGAAACTGGAGTATGACAAAGTGCAGATCGAGGAGGTAATTGATAAAATTGTCAAAAAGACCATGAATATGGATCTGACGTGGGACTGGCCCTGCGGTGTGGCCTACTATGGCATCAGTGAGGCTTATGAGAAGACTCATAAGGAAGAGTATCTGAAACTTTTAAAGGACAGAGTGGATGAGCTGATCGATCTGGGACTTCCCAAGGTGTGGACAGTCAATGCCTGTGCAATGGGCCACTGCCTGATCACGCTGTACAATGCTACCAACGACAAGAAGTATTATGACATTCTGATGAGCAAGATCGAGTACATATCCAAAGATGCCCTTCGTTTTGCTGATAACGTATTGCAGCATACCGTATCTGCCAACAATGATTTTCCGGAGCAGGCATGGTGTGATACTCTGTTCATGGCGGCATTTTTACTGCTGAGAGTAGGCGTGATGAATAAGGATGAGGCTATGATTGATGATGCCCTGAATCAGTATTACTGGCATATCAAGTATCTGCAGAATCCCAGCAGCGGTTACTATTACCATGGCTATGACAATATTGCGGGAGATCATATGTCCGGTATTTACTGGGGAAGAGCTAACGCATGGGCTGCATTTACCATGTCTCAGGTAGGCGGTATCCTGCCGGAATGCTATCTGTATCCAAAGTATATTGATATCGCAGGGTCCTTGAATGAACAGCTTGCAGCGTTGAAGACAGTACAGACGGAAAACGGTCTGTGGAGGACCGTGCTGGATGATCCCGAATCTTATGAGGAGATTTCTGCATCTGCCGGTATCGCGGCAGCTATGCTGACCAGAGGAAATCCTCTCCACTCCAAGTATATCAATAAGTCCATCAGGGGATTGCTTGACAATGTCAGTGAGGACGGCAAGGTTATGAATGTATCGGGCGGTACAGCTGTCATGAGAGATAAAGAAGGCTACAGAGGCATTCCCAAGGCTTATATCCAGGGCTGGGGCCAGGGGCTGGCATTGGCGTTTTTCGCTACGCTTTTAGTATCTGATGAGATTGAAAAGGATGGTGCATTGTAAAAATGTTTCACAGCAAATTCCTGTTTGGTACAGTTGGAGATTCGTCAAACAGTATCCGTGTGACTGCTGACGACCTTTATCGGCCGGGCAAAGGTTATGGATTTGTAACAGAAAAGAACAGAAGAGAACAGGAGCAGCTGCGGATCGCGGAGTTAAATTCTGCATTTGATACGGTTTACTGGTATCAGGATGAGAATCTGTCAGAGTTACAGGAGGATGCGGACGGCGTCTTTCTGGACTCTGAATCTGTGATCGCCGCACTGGTGGAGAAGACGGGAGAACCGGAGCGGGGAGAACACAGGCGCATTCCCCTTTCTTTTAAGATGGATGTGCCGCGTCAGGGCAATTATAAGGTGACGATCACCATATGTACCGAAAAGCCTCAGAAGAATGTGTTGATCTATACCGGCCGCAGGAGGCTGGGTTACCGCGGGGATATTCCTGCGGGAACCTTCACTCAGACCATGGTAGTCAATGTGTGTGATATTGTGCCCAGAGGGCAGATCAGAATGTTTACCGATAAGACGCTGGATATTACCGTGGTAGCGGACAGACCCCGTATCAGTGGCATATGTGTAGAGGAAATCCTGTGTCCCACCATATACATAGCAGGGGATTCCACGGTGACGGATCAGAGTGCCGATTATCCCTATGCGCCCGGAACCAGCTATTCCGGTTGGGGACAGATGATATCGGCGTATCTCGGCGAGGGGATTGCGGTCTCTAATCATGCCCATTCCGGGCTGACTACAGAGAGCTTCCGCAGGGAAGGGCACTATGCCATTATCGATAAGTATGGCAGACCCGGAGATTTCTTCTTTTATCAGTTCGGCCATAATGACCAGAAGCTGGAGACGTTGAAAGCCAGAGGCGGATATTATTCCAATTTGACCAGATATATCGCAGAATGCCGGGATAAGGGAGCTTATCCTGTTTTGGTGACACCTATTGCCAGAAATACATGGAAGGGCAATGACGGCAGCTATAATGATCTCTTGGCGGAGTATGCGGATGTATGTAAGGAGATCGGAGCGGTTACGGAGGTGCCTGTTCTGGATCTGCATCAGCTCAGTATGGATTTTGTGGTGAAGCACGGACTGGAAGGCTCCAAGTCTTATTATTTCCCCAATGATTATACTCACAGCAATGATTATGGGGCTTATTATATGGCAGGACTGGTGGCTCAGGAGATTGCCCGTGTCTGTGCCGGACATTCGGAGCCCGGTTACCGCTTCCTCGCGAAATGCGTGACAGGAGGCTTCGGACCCTGGGAGCCGGTGGAGGAGATCGTTCTTCCCGAGAAGCCTGCGATCTATGAGAATATAGCGAATCCCATGGAGGGCGGCACGCTGCTTTCCGAGACGGAGAATCTGTCGGAAAATGCGGACAGAGTATCCGTACTGGACATGATCATCAAGACTGCACGGTTCTTCCCCACCAATGTGTACAATGATATGTTTACGGATGTGGTGGGGCATGAATGGTATGCGGGAACGGTGGAATGTGCATATCAGAACGGTATTATTGACGAAAATCTGGTGGAAGAGCGGCATTTTTATCCTGAGAGGGAAGTGACTCTGGAGGAGTTTCTGGTGTTCGGCATGAACGGTTACAAGAGCCGAAAGGTCTTGCCGCAAGAGAAGGAATGTCCTTATGACAGCAGCTGCAGGGAGTTTGCGAAGCCCTTTGTCAGAGCTGCCTGTGCGGTGGGGCTGATCCCCGCGGACGGCAGCGCTGATCTGACGAGAGTCATTACCCGCGGCGAGGCGGTGGAGCTTTGCAGAAAGATGAATATATAGATAAAGCGGAGAAGTGTCAATATATCGCCGAGTGATTGTTCTCCGATAAGTAAGAATTTAATGTGACATGAATCTGCGCAGTACCTGTGGATTATCCGGTGTGGATAAACCGATGATCTTATGGCAGACTTTGTTGATAAAGGTACCGGCTGGTCAGATACAGAACAAATTGCTGTAGATGGCAATTGAATAGGAGGATTAAGAAATGTCTCAAACAAAAGGTGGTTTTACACTGCCCGGAGAGTCCGGATATGAGGCTCTCACATTGAAAATGGCAGAAAAATGGGGGGCGGATGTGATCAGAGACAGTGACGGCACTGTGCTTTCCGATGAGATCGTACATGCGGGTTACGGTATTTACTCTACCATCTGTATTATCCGCGACCACAATGAGTGGGCGAAGAAAAATACGGATAAGCTGCAGCAGACCTTCCTCTGCACTCCCGCGAAAGTGGCGGAGAGTGAGAGAGTGACGATCGGGCTGATGGACAGCTTCTTTGAGGATCAGTTTACCATCAATGACAGCGAGAGGGCAATGAAGTATTGGGAAGTATATGACCGCACTTCGAATGCAAAAGTGGATGCATCCCAATGGAACTATGCGAAGGAATCCGGCAGCGTCACCATAAGCGGAATCACTCCCTTCCATAAATATACGGTCAGCTTTCTGGCTTACCGCATCTGGGAAGAGATTTCCATGTACAATCATACAACCAACAACTGGGATAAAGAGCATCTGATGCAGATCGATCCCAGATATCCCGAGACACAGGAGTACATGCTGGGTTGGATGAAGAATTGGTGTGAGACTCATCCGGATACTACGGTGGTCCGCTTTACCTCTATGTTTTATAATTTTGTGTGGATATGGGGCAGCGATGAGAGAAATCGTCAGTTGTTCTCCGATTGGGGTTCCTATGATTATACTGTCAGCGATATCGCACTGGATGAGTTTGAACAGAAATACGGTTATGCCATGACTGCAGAAGACTTTATCAACAAGGGACAGCTTCATGTGACCCATATGCCCGGCAATCAGAAGAAGGCTGACTGGATGGCCTTTATCAATGATTTCGTTATTTCTTTCGGTAAGAAGCTGATCGATATGGTACATGAGTATGGCAAGAAGGCGTACGTATTCTATGATGACAGCTGGGTAGGTGTGGAGCCGTACAATGGCAGATTTAAAGAATTCGGCTTTGACGGTCTGATCAAATGCGTATTTTCCGGTTACGAGGCAAGACTTTGCGCCGGTGTGGATGTACCCACTCATGAGCTTCGTCTTCACCCCTATCTGTTCCCTGTGGGACTGGGCGGGGCGCCTACCTTTGCGGAGGGCGGAGATCCTACACTGGATGCCAAGAAGTATTGGAACAGCGTAAGGCGTGCCCTGCTTCGGGCGAAGATCGACAGGATCGGCCTGGGCGGATATCTGCATCTGGTGGAGGATTTTCCTGATTTCTGTGATTATATTGAGAAGGTTTCCGATGAGTTCCGTCTCATCCGCAGCTTCCATGATGCGGGAAAGCCTTATACGATCAGGACCAAGGTGGCGGTGCTTCACAGTTGGGGAGCGCTTCGTTCCTGGACTTTGTCGGGACATTTCCATGAGACATATATGCACGACCTGATTCATATCAACGAGGCTCTTTCCGGTCTTCCGGTGGATGTAAAATATATTTCCTTCGAGGATGTGAAAAACGGTGCGCTGGAGAATGTTGATGTGGTGATCAATGCCGGTTATGCGGGAAGTGCATGGAGCGGCGGCGATAACTGGAAGGATGACGAAGTGGTAACGGCCCTGACCAAATGGGTATACGAGGGCGGAACCTTTATCGGTGTCAATGAGCCTTCCGCTGTGGAGGGTTATGACTACACCTTCCGCATGGCTCATGTGCTGGGAATTGATGAGGACACCGGTGCGAGAGTCTGCCATGGCAAATGGAGCTTTGAGGCAGACGATACGGAGGAGATCTTACCCGAGGGAGCTACTGTGGAGCCCAAGGAACATCTGTATCTCATCGACGGAAAGGCAAAAGTGCTTCTGGCTGACGAGGACAGGCCGCTTGTAACGGTCAACAGCTTTGGAAAAGGAAAGGGAATCTATCTGGCTTCCTTCCGGCAGGATTTGGAGAATACCCGTATGCTGTACCAGTTGATCCGCTATGCGGGCGGCGAGGGTATGAGCGGTCTCTATATGACCGACAACCTCTATACGGAGTGTGCTTATTATCCTGAGAGTAAGAAGCTGGTGGTCATCAATAACAGCGATGTGGAGCAGACAACGACGATCCCTACGGATAAGGGAGACAAGACAGTGACCATCGCCGCTTATGACACCACTTTTATGGAATTATAGTAAAAAATAATATGTTTAAAGAAGCGCCCTGCGAATCATCCTCGCAGGGCGTTTTTCCGGTGTCCGGAGAGCGCTTGTTCTGTTGATCTCTCAGGGGGCGATTTTCTGCCGTTATGCCCGGGAACTTTCATTGACATTTATTTCCGATCACGGAAGGTTTTTACACACATTTTGAAAATATGCTTCTGTATCAAAATCTTAGAAAGATATTTTCCGATAAAATCCTTGACGCTGTATACGAAATGTGATATTTAATATATAGATTCTCTATACTATAGAGAGTCAATACAGCAGGTGATTTATAAAACAGAACTATTACAGACTGTGAGCGGAAGCAGTAATGCAGGCAGCCGTATCTCAGAATTCGGGATGGAAGTCAAGGGGATTATTGTGGATAAAAAAGTATTTCAGATCAGTTATTTTGATCTGATCATTTTAAAACTATTGAAAGAGCGCGACATGTATGGTTATGAAATTCTGGAGCAGATTTCTCTGCGCTCGGAAAATGTATATGATATAAAAGCAGGAACACTATACCCTATTTTGGCATCATTGACAGAACAGGGCTTTGTCGAACCTTATGAAAAGCACACAGAGCAGAAAAGAGTGAGGAAGTATTATCGGATCACATCGGAGGGCATTCAGGCATTGAACGGTAAAAAAGAAAACTGGAAAGCATATTGCCGTCTGATCAATGGCTTGTTGGAAGGATAGGACAGCGCTATGGAAATCATTGAAAAATATCTGGATGAAGTCTGCAACTGTATCAATAATGCACCGTACAGGCGGGCAGTCAGGAGGGAGCTGCTGAATCACATGGAAGACAGAATGGAATGTGCAGGAATCAGGGATTATGAAGAGGCAGCAAAGCTTGCAATCGGTGAAATGGGAGATGCGAAGGAGGTGGGAGATCGGTTGAATGCCCAGTTTTCCGTTCGTCCCAAAAGCAGACTTGTATATTACATTTTTGGAATTTTTCTGTTATATACCATGGCTGCTTTCGCCATAAATTTCTCTATGGCTGAAATGACCAAAACAATACTTGCTTACGGCGCGAGCGCAGGCCTGTTTCTTCTTTTTAAAAAGGTTGATCTGGAAGGAAACCATTATTTGATCAAATATCTGTATTTGGGAACCATGCTCTTATTGGCAGCAGTCTGTTTTTCGGCAGATTTGGAATGGAGAAAAGGAAGTATGTCGTTGGGCGGGGTTGTTCTGTTTCTTTGCGTGACATTTTTTATATATAGATTACATAAAAATGATACTTTAGGCTTTATCGGTGCAGTGAGCCTGTTCCTGTTGCCGGTTCCGCTCTTTTTGTTTTCTGCAGCATTTGCACCACTATTGCTCTATTTGATGACGGGAGTAAGTACATTCCTCTGTTTTCTCGTGTGCGGATGGCAGGTGAGGCATTCTGTCAGGATACAGAGTGTACTGTTGTTGGCGGGGGTATCCGGGGGAATTCTCCTATCGGTTTTCTCTGTAGTCTCAATGAAGTGGGATCTTTGGCAATATTTTTTCCTGCGTGATGAGCTGAATCATTTTTCTTATCTGACTGAGAACTTCAGGGAATATCCTCTGGCAGCGTGTATGAACCGCTATGGCTGTTGGCCGCTTGCGGTCTACTGTATATTTCTGCTGTTGATCCTGGCGGAATTTGTGAGGATGAAAAGAACGATACATCATCTTTTCGGACGCCATATCCTGAACTGTATTTTTTTGATTTTTTTCGTCAAAGGTACTTTTGCGATATTGCTTAATCTTGGGTTTCCGTTTATTCGGTCTTATATGCTGCCTTTTGCAGGATTTGGGGCGGATCAGGCGGCAAATCTTTTACTGATCGTCATGGCAGAATATGCGTATTGCTTTGGAGATGCTGTTTTCGGAGACCACAGCTTCTTTTTGGAGAACAGGCTGGTTGAAGTGGAAAATGGAAAGATAACCCTGTATTATAAAAAAATATAAGTCAGCTGTTCACATAAACTTTGATATAAGGTAAATCTGACATAAATATTTTATACTGCCAATATTAACGCCGCAGCAGTGTTCTTCATCACTGTTGCGGCGCTTTGCAAAAAACATAATATTCAGGTTACATTCGCAGATCAGAAACCTCCGAATCCAAAGCCTGCGGTTGAGTGGTCTACCGTGTTATAACGCAGCTGCATGAACTGGGCGCGGTTATTATTGAACATTTTCCGCAGTTCATCCGAATAGCCCAGCACGATCCAGGGGAACTGGGCGCCGTAACGCTGCAGCATGGCCTGTGCCGTAGCTTCATTGGGCATACCGATGTTGGAAGCGTTTTTCCGGCCGTCCACCCAGATCATGACACTGTAGGTAGTTCCGGTTTTAATGCCGTTGGTACGATGCGTGGTAGTATTCTGATAGCACCACAGGATCTTAGTATTGGGGATTGCCCGTGGCTTGCTGCCCTCCATATAATAGGTAAAGAGACGTCCCACTTTTACTCCCTTGCTGATCTCGGCAGCGGTGTTCCAGTCGGATTCCGCGCTGAGTTCAGTGACACCGATGGAAGCAATGTCCGCCTTCAGTTTTTTCAGATAACTGCCGCTTGCGGCCTTCACCAGACGGATCACTGCCAGTATGATGAGCAGTACGCCGAACAGAAACGCCGCGACGGTACATACATTTTCCAGTTGTTCATCGGGATAAACTTTAATATAGTAAGGAAGCGTAAACTCTTCAAACTGCTCCTCGGTGAGACCGCCGTCTATCATATATTCTTTGAAATAGCGATAGATTTCGTCATCCATTTTACGAATTCGGCCGGAGAGGAAAATGGGATCGCTGTAACTGCTGTTTCCCGCCATCTGTTCCATTCTTCTCTCATAATCGGCAGGGACATTGACTGCCATATACTTGAACTCGGTAGAGTAATCATCCCCGGTCAGAATGACATAGTACACATTTATGGTCTTGGACAAATGCGTACTGCTGCTTGTCTCCGTGGTCTCGGCAAAAGAACCCCAATTTTCTTTTAGATTCAGAGCAACCCACTGATTTGAGATTTCATGCGGTTCCAGTTCCACAAATGAGACGTAGCCCGTTACCACATACCATGTGCCTACCGCGAACCAGACGGCAAGTCCGACCCCACAGACGGCAAGAATGATGGTAAAGGCAAGTGAGCTTTTAAAGCTTTTTTTCTTTAGCGATTCAAACATTCCTTCTCCCTCCAACATATGTGCATATATACAATAAGCGTATTATAATCATTTTAGTATTGTTTTTGGCGGATTTCAAGAAAAAGTGTTGATTTTGTGGAAAATAAATCAGAAATCATGTACAATATATAAACATACTCTGATGCAGAGACAGACCATGTGCCGTATGACGCATGAAGGAACAAAATACCTGCAAAATAGGATCCAAAAAACATCTGACGGAGTATGTGCCTGATGGATGCCTGAGGGAATGAAAAATGACTCCGCCGGCGAAGGCGGGTGAAAAACAGGAGGTAGAAAATGAAATTTCAGGATATGCCCTATGAGCGTGTGGATTTTACCCGGGTGGAAAAGGAAATGAAGGAGTTGATGGAGGCTTTTGACCGGGCGGAGAGCGGAGAAGAGCAGTTTGAGGTGCATAAGAAATATTATGCGCTGACAGACAGGGTCTCCACTTTGATGACCATTGCGAACATTCGGTTTGATGTGGATACGACGGATGAATTTTACAGCAAGGAGCATGAATATTATGATCAGCAGGGGCCGATCTACAGTAATCTGGTGCTGGAATACCAGAAAAAGCTGTACAACTCCCCTTACAGGGATTATCTGGAGCAGAAGATAGGCCCCGTGGCCTTTAAAAATATGGAGCTGGCGCAGAAAGCCATGGACGAGAAGCTGATCCCCCTGATGCAGGAGGAAAATAATCTGACCATGGAGTATGACAAGCTGATCGCCGGCGCCAAGCTGAACTTTGACGGGAAGGAGCTGAACCTGTCTCTGCTGCGCCCTTACCTGATCCATGAGGACAGGAACGTGCGGGCTGCGGCGTGGAAAGAGATGAGTGCTTTCTTTTCCGCGAATGCCGAAAAGCTGGATGAAATTTATGATAAGCTGGTGAGGAATCGCACTGCCCAGGCGAAGAAAATGGGTTATGAGAATTATCTGGAGCTGGGATATTACCGCATGGGACGTAACTGCTACGGTAAGGAAGAGGTGGAGGCTTTCCGCAGCCAGATCAAAGAGTACTTTGTTCCTTTTGCGGAGAAGCTTCACGACCGCAGAAGACAGCGTCTGGGCCTGGAGAAACTTATGTATATTGACGAGCAGGTCTATTTTAAGGAGGGAAATCCTGCGCCTGAGGGAACTCCGGAGGAGATTCTTGCGGCGGGTCAGAAGATGTACAGCGAATTGTCCCCCGAGACAAAGGAGTTTTTTGATTTTATGCGGGAGAATGAACTGTTTGACGTGTTGGGCAGGAAGACCAAGAAGGCGGGAGGCTATATGACTTATCTGCCCCTGTATCAGTCCCCCTTTATTTTCGCTAATTTCAACGGTACCAGCGGCGACGTGGATGTGATCACCCACGAATGCGGCCACGCTTTTCAGGGTTATCTTTCAGGTAAGGACCCTATTAAGGAGCACGCGGATATCGGTATGGAGACGGCGGAGATCCACTCCATGTCCATGGAATTTTTCGCGGAGAAATGGATGCCGCTGTTTTTCGGGGACAGGGCGCAGGAGTACAAAGAGATGCATCTGGAGGACGCGGCGGCGTTTATTCCCTATGGCTGTATGGTAGATGAATTCCAGCATATTGTCTATGAAAATCCGGAGCTGACGCCTGCCGAGAGAAAAGCGGAATGGAAGAAGCTGGAACAGGAATACAAACCCCATCTGGACTATGGCGACGATGGCTTTTTCGGTGAGGGAGGTTTCTGGCAGAAACAGCTTCACATCTATGACTGTCCGCTGTACTATATTGACTATTGCCTGGCTCAGACCTGCGCATTGCAGTACAAGGTGAAGATGGATGCGGACTTTGACGGGGCATGGCAGAGCTATCTGAAGCTTTGCAAATTGTCTGCCAGCGATTTCTATACCGCCATGATTAAGGAAGTCGGTCTGGACAGTCCTTTTGAGCCGGGATGCATCAAAAATATAGTGGAAAAACTTGAAAAATATGTGAAATAGCTTCACATTTGCCTTAAAATGATATAAAATAAGCTTTGCGCATAAAGGCGCAGGGAGGAGACATTCTGTTATGTCTGAAAAAGGAACGAAAAAAGATATAAAAGAAGGAACAAAAGAAAATATAAATAAAGAAGTGAAACAGGAAAAGGCACGAGATGAAAAGGAGAAAGTAGTTACAAAATACGATCTGAAGATGCAGCGCAGAGAAGAGGCGAAGGCCAAGGCGAAAAGGGACAGGCTCGTGGGCAATATTATGGGTGTTGTCATTGTAGCGGCGCTGTTCTGTCTGGTGGTGTCCTTTCCCATCCGCAGTTATCTGGCAGTGAACGAGACCTATGCCAAAGTAAACGGCGAGAAGATATCCCGGCTGGAGTTCGACTATAATTACAATATATCGCTCAATGATTATCTGAATCAGTACGGCGCCTATATGTCCATGTTCGGCATGGATCTGAGTGGAGATCTGTCAACCCAGATGTTTTCCGATGAACTGACCTTCCAGGACTTCTTCACTCAGATGGCTATAGAGAATATCAGTAATAATAAGGCGCTGCTGGCAGAGGCGGAGGCAGCGGGCTTCACATATGACACCACGGCAGACTATGCCGACTTCGAGCAGAGACTTAAGGATACGGCATCAGAAGTGGGAATGACGGTGAAAGATTTTGTCCGGGATAACTATGGAACCTTTGCCACTATGTCACGCATTTCCGGTTTTGTAAAGGAGTCTCTGTATCTCAGTGCGTATTATGACAGTGTTATGGATTCCAGGATGCCTTCCGATGAGGAGGCTCAAAGCTACTATGACGAAAATAAAAACGATTTTGATTCCGTGGATTACAGGCTTCTGACCGTGAAGGCGCAGCTATCCGAGGCTCCTACGGAGGAAGAGACTGCTGCGGCCATGGCCGAAGCGAAGAAAGAGGCTGATGCGGCGGTTAAAACGGTTGCCGCAGAGGGCGATCTGAATGAGAATGTTACAAGCTCAAATGTACCTTATCTGTTGGAGGACTGGCTCTTTGACAGTTCCAGAAAGGCCGGGGATACCACGGTTATTGAGAATACTTCCGGTAATTCTTACTATGTAGTGGCATTTGAGGATCGTTATCTGGATGATACTCCCACTGTAAATATCCGTGCCGTTGTCACTGCGGACGGCAATGCACAGGCCATTCTGGAGGAGTGGCAGGGAGGAGCAGCCACGGAGGAAAGTTTTGTGGACATCTGTGACAAGTATAATGATCCCTCTGTGATATCCACTGTGGGCGGGCTCATGGAGAATGTGCAGCCGTCAATGATGATGGAGGATATCGAAACATGGATTGCCGACAGCAGCCGAAAGGAAGGAGATACTACGGCCATCTCTTCGGAAGAGGACGGATATTCGTATGTATTATACTATATCGGCGAGAGTGATCCCTGGTGGCTGGTAAGTGCGAAGAATATACTTCTGGATACGGCTATGGAAGCATATATGGAGGAGATCACGGCGAATGTCTCCGTGGAGGATCCCAAGGGCAATCTGAAGTATCTGCATGTGTCCGAGGATGACACAGACGGTGAGACGGGTTCGGATACGGCAGACGGTTCCGATATACAGGAAGGCTCTGACGAGGCAGGCAACTCCGAAACACCGGCAGATTCCGGTGCGGCAGAAGACTCTGACGCTACAGGAAGTTCCAGTGCGCAGTGATCGGATTCCCCGCAATGCCTGTCGGACAATTGGGATCTGGAAAAGACCATATTCCTAAAAGAGATTTATGCATGATGCAGGATAAAAGGCAAACAGGGCGGTGGGGATTTCTCACCGCTTTTTTGGCAGAGAAAGAAGGAATACGGATATGCTGCTGTATTGTGCCGGGAGGCATGAAGGGACAGGAAACAGGATATGATAGAACAGAAAGAAAAAGTGTTGGTGCTGGATATCGACGGCACACTGACCAATTCCAGAAAAGAGATCACACCTTCCACAAAGGAAGCTATCCGGGATATCATGAAAATGGGCCACAAGGTGATCCTTGCCTCCGGTCGTCCCACACCGGGAATGCGCCGGTATGAGCAGGAGCTGGAACTGGAAAAATATGGCGGATATCTTCTGTCCTATAACGGAGGGCGGGTTGTGGACTGTCGCAGTGGGGAGATCGTTTATCAGAGAACGCTTCCGCTGATGATCATTCCGGGGCTGTATGGTTTTGCGAAGAGAAACGGCTGCGGTCTGATCACATACCTGGGCAGTACCGTGATTTCCGCATTTGAACCGGACGAATATATTACGCTGGAGGCGCGGATCAACGGTCTGCCCGTGAAACCGGTGGAGAACTTTGTGGATTTCGTGGATTTTGAGATCCACAAATGTCTTATGACGGCGGACAGTGACAGGGCAGCGGTTTTTGAGAAAGAATTACAGGAAAAATACGGTGATTGTGTGAGCATATATCGCTCGGAACCCTTCTTCATTGAAATTATGCCTAAGAATGTCAACAAGGCCACCTCTCTGGAAAGATTGCTGGAGGCCATCGGACAGAGGCAGGAAAATACCATCTGCTGCGGAGATGGCTTTAATGACATCTGTATGATAAAATATGCGGGAGTGGGAGTGGCTATGGGCAATGCCCAGACGGAGGTAAAAGCGGCTGCAGACTACATTACCGCTGCAAATGATGAGGACGGACTGGTGCGGATCATCGATAAATTTATCAGGCGTAAGGAGAATTTTCAGGCTTGAAGATTGTGAGATCAGAGCATTTTTCAAACACGCTCTGGAGAGCAGCACATTGTTGATACGTCAGGAATCCCGTCAGGACAGTGAATGGGCGGATTGTTGAGGACAGTATTTGGGAAGCGGGAGTAAATGGCAGATAAAGGACGGAAAGCAGGAGAGAAAATCAGAATAACCATACCGGTAAAAGCACAATATATCATAGATACCATTATGGCGGCGGGATTTGAGGCCTATGTGGTGGGAGGCTGCGTCCGGGATTCGGTTCTGGGCAGAGAGCCGCAGGACTGGGATATCACCACTTCGGCAAAACCGGAGCAGGTTAAGGAACTGTTCCCCAGGACCATTGACACGGGTCTGCAGCATGGGACAGTCACGGTCATGCAGGATAAGGAGGGCTTTGAGGTCACCACTTATCGCATTGACGGAAAATATGAGGACAGCAGGCATCCCAGTGAAGTCATTTTCACGCCTGATCTGAGAGAAGACCTGCGGCGCCGTGATTTTACCATTAATGCCATGGCTTATAATGAAAAAGCGGGATTGGTGGATATCTTTGGAGGGATGGAGGATATCCGTACGGGGATCGTTCGCTGTGTGGGGGATCCGTTGGAACGTTTCGGTGAGGATGCCCTGAGGATCCTCAGGGCAATTCGTTTTTCCGCTCAGCTAGGCTATGAGATTGACGGCGATACCAGAGACGGGATCCGGAAGCTTGCCCCTGCTCTGCGGAACATCAGTGCGGAGCGCATTCAGACGGAACTGGTGAAGTTGATCACTTCTCCTCATCCGGAGGATCTCAGAACGGCCTATGAGCTGGGTGTCACAAAGGTGTTTTTCCCGGAATTCGATGTGGCCATGGAGACGGAGCAGAAGCATCCTCATCACAAGTATAATGTGGGGGAACACACACTGCATTCTCTGAGTTATGTGAAACCGGATAAGAAGCTGCGGCTGGCCATGCTGCTTCACGATATCGGAAAGCCTGCCACTCTGACCATGGACGAGAGCGGCGTGACCCATTTTCATGAGCATCCCGTGGTCGGCGAGAAAATGGCGGAAGATTTTCTGCGGCGGTTAAAATTTGACAATGACACCATTCACGGCGTTTGTAAGCTTGTGCTTTATCATGATTACGGCAACAGCGTGGAACCGGATATGAGGGTCGTCCGCAGGGCGGTCAATAAGATTGGTGAGGATGTGTTTCCCGCGCTCTTTGAGATAAAGCGCGCAGATGTTATGGCGCAGAGCGATTACATGCGGCAGGAGAAACTGGAACTGATCGACAGTTGGGAGAGGCTTTACAGGCAGGTGCAGGAGCAGAATCAATGTGTTTCCCTGAAAGACCTTGCCGTCAACGGTTCGGATCTGATCAGAGCGGGCTGGAAGCCGGGGAAAGAGCTGGGCTCGGTTCTGCAGAAGCTGTTGGATCTGGTTCTGGAACAGCCTCAGTGTAACACAAGGGAGACACTGTTGGCAGAGGCGGAAAAATATAAGGAAAAACCTTAAACATACTTTGAGACCCCTTCACATAAGATAGTTTAGATGCAAAAGCTATCAGGAGGGGTCCGAAGGTGAATGACAGGGCAATAGGGTTACTGGAACAGTACGGTATAGAGGTGCGCGGCACCAGAAAGGGCAGAGGGGCCATCCTCTGCGACACGGATCAGGGGTGTCTAATTTTTAAAGAATATGCGGGAAACTGTGACAGAATAGAATTGCAGGATCAGGTCTTAAAGGCCATTGAAAGAAAGGGCGATGTTGCTGTGGAGCGGATTGTGCCCACAGCCGAGGGAGCTCTCTTCGTGAGGGATAACGACGGCGTAAAATATATTCTGAAGACCTGGCAGAATGGCAGGGAATGCAGTATTTATGACAAGGGCGAATGTCTGGAGGTAGTGCGTCTTCTGGCAAGGCTGCACAAAAGTATGACGCTTCCTGCGGATACGCCGGGACTTCCGCCCATGTTCTCCCCTGAAAAGGAGTATGAGAAGCATAATAAGGAATTGAAAAAGGTTAAAAAGTATCTGCAGCAGAGGAGCCAGAAGCAGCCGTTTGAGATCAGTCTTCAGAATGCCTTTGACTATTTTCTGGAACAGGCTCTTTCCGTAACCGAGGAATGGAATGCGTACGGTGCAGTTAAAAGTAAGAGTGATGCTGCAGCCGCTGCGGTGGGCGAGCCCGTTACTTTCTGTCATGGAGATTATCAGTATCACAATATTATCAAGGGCGACAACGGCTGGTTTCTGATCAATTTTGAAAAATGTATTTCTGACAGTCCTGTCAGAGATTTATATCTGTTAATGCGAAAGCTTCTGGAGAAGAGTAATTGGTCCATCCCCCTGGGGAAGGAGCTTCTGGAGGCCTATGAAAAGGAAACGCCGGTTACGGCTGTCAACAGGATCGATCTGTATTATCGTCTGGCATATCCGGAGAAATTCTGGAAGATCGCCAATTTTTATTTTAATTCCGGGAAGGCATGGATCCCCGGCAGAAATCAGGAGAAACTGGAAAAACTTATCGCTCAGGAAAAGGAAAAACAGCATTTTCTGGAGGAAGTGTTCTGTGATGTAAGCGCCCTGAAGGGCTGAAGGAGAACAAGTGACGCAAAAGAAGAAGAGTGGGAAAAACAAAAAAGGAAGTCTGGTTGCGGTTGTTGCGGCAATACTGACAATGACGGCGGCGGTGGGCTACAGTATGCTGCCCCGGGAAGACCGCCCTCCGGCGGAGGCAACGCCCACACCGGAAAGAATCGATACGGGATTTGTGGTGACAGGTCCGGAAAGCTTTGATTCTGCCGATACGGCAATTTTGGTGGACAGGGATGAGAAGGAAAATACATTGACCTTTCTGAATCTGGAGTTGGGGAGAAGGTATACGCTCTCTGTGGATGGAACCACCAGAATGAGTGATAAATATGGTCAGATCATGTCTCAGGAACAGTTTGAAATGGGCGACGTTGTCGATATTACCTTTTTAAGATCCAAAAAGCATCTGACTGCCATGCAGCTGTCCGCTTCCGCATGGAGTTATTCCGATGTGGCAAACTATGAGCTGAATATGATACGAAGAGAACTTTCCATTGGGGCGGATGTCTATAAGCTGACGGAGAATACCCAGTTCCTGTCGGATAACCGGAACATTGAGATGATGGATCTGAATCCGTCGGATGTATTGAGCTTTCAGGGAATCGACAGCCAGGTTTTATCGGTTCGTGTGGATAAGGGTCACGGGTATCTGCGTCTGGTGAATGATGAGAATTTCGTAGGCGGCTGGATCGAAATCGGGCAGACTCAGATCCAGAGGATCACGGAAGATATGCTTCTGACTGTGCCAGAGGGAAGCTATGAGATAAATATCAGCAATAAAGGGGGCGGTGGAATCAAGACAGTGGTCATCAACCGAAACGAAGAGACTTGTCTGGATATAGGGGATCTGGAGATCCCGGAACCGCAGATGGGTATGGTCTTGTTCTCCTTAAGCCCGTCAGATGCGGAATTGTATATTGACGGCACAAAGGCCGATACTTCGGGGCCTGTTTCCCTGGAATACGGGATACATCAGTTGATCGCGAAGGCGGACGGTTATCATTCCATCACACAGTATATAAGGGTGGCGCAGGAGTCGGGAGGATTTGACATAGTGTTGGATGCGGTGGACGAAGATTCCGGCGAGGACAGCAGTTCTTCCACGAGCTCTTCCACACAGACGGCTACCAGTTATTATAAAGTGTATGTGGATGCACCGGAGAATGCGGAAGTCTATCTGGATGGTAATTATATCGGTATTTCGCCCTGTAATTTCCGGAAGACATCGGGCTCCCATACGATCACTCTGCGCAGGACGGGTTATGTGACAAGAAGTTATACCGTGGAGATTGACGATGAGGCGAGAGATATGACACTTTCCTTTGCGGATCTGGTGCTTACCGCTCCGGAGACGGTAGTGCCTTCCGGTTCGTCGAACTCTTCCTCAGCGAATTCTTCCTCAGCGAATTCTTCGTCAGACGATTCCTCCTCGGAGAATTCCGGTTCGTCCAATTCTTCGTCGTCGAATTCTTCTGACGAATGAACGGCGCTCCGGATCAATTGTCTGTGTCGGATCGGATGCCAAAGCCGCATGAGATGTGCGATAGACGGAATGAAGGGATTAGAGACAGAGAGGAAAGAAATCTATGGATCAAAGAAGATATACATATGAGGATTTTGTGGAAATCATCAAAAAGCTTCGCAGCGGGAACGGTTGTCCCTGGGACCGGGAGCAGACGCATATGAGTCTGCGTCCCTGTATGATGGAAGAGGCGGCGGAAGTGGCGGCTGCAATTCGCATTTATGACAGGACAGGCAGTTATGAGAATCTCAGGGAGGAGCTGGGAGACGTATTGCTTCAGGTGGTGATGCATTCCTGTATTGCGGAGGAGGAAGGCATATTTACCCTGGAGGACGTGGTGTCTGAGGTGGCGGAGAAGATGGTACGCCGTCATCCCCACGTATTTGGGAACGGATGGGCGGAGACCTCGGGTCAGGTGCTGCAAAACTGGGAAGAGATCAAAAGACAGGAAAAAGAGGGGAAGAAGCAGACGGAAACTCCCTTAAGGGAGATCCCTATGGAACTTCCCGCTTTGACCAGAGCATCTAAGGTGCTGAAAAAGGCGGACAAGCTCTATGAATCGCAGAATGGTTTTGCGGAATCCGTGGAAAAATTGCAGAAGATTTCCCATGAGATCGACAAAATAATACCGAATGATTATGATGAGGGATTATCCGATATGATAGGAAATGCTCTCATGGAAATATCTAATATTTCGCGAATTTGCAAACTGTCTCAAGAACAGATCCTCACGGATAAAATAGAGGAAATCATTGAGAAATACGAAAAAAGCCTAAATTATAAGGAAATACCTTGACAAACGTTAGAAAAACGGATATATATATATTTAGTGCTTCAAAGGGAGCATGGCGCTAATACAAAAAGAAAGCTCATTACAGGAGGAGTTCATATGAACAAAACAGAATTAGTAGCAGCTATGGCTGAGCAGGCTGGTGTATCCAAGAAGGATGCAGAGAAGACTTTAAAGGCATTTACAGACGTGGTTGCAGACGAGTTAAAGAAAGGTGGCAAGATTCAGCTTGTTGGATTCGGTACCTTTGAGGTTTCCGAGAGAGCAGCCAGAGAAGGCAGAAATCCTCAGACCGGCAAGGCTATGAAGATTGCAGCTTCCAAGGCTCCTAAGTTCAAGGCTGGTAAGGCTTTGAAGGATATGCTGAACGCATAAGAATAAAGGATCATTGCGGAGAACCTTTCTGAAGGTTCTCCGTTTTTCGATTGAGGGATTTTGTGGAGGATAATATGAGGTTAGATAAATATTTGAAGGTATCAAGACTGATCAAGCGCCGCACTGTGGCGAATGAAGCATGTGACAGCGGCAGAGTGCTGATCAATGACAAGCCGGCCAAGGCTTCCGCGAATGTGAAAACGGGAGATATCATTACCATCTCCTTTGGCAACAGGGAAGTGAAGGTGGAAGTTCTGGACGTACAGGAGACGGTGAAAAAGGAAGAGGCAAAAGAACTTTTCCGATATCTGTAAAGGGTTTCCTGTGCTTTTTTTCCTGCCGCCCTCATATACTTTATTGGTAAAGAGAAAACAACGGGGCAGGAGGGACTTATGGAGGATTTAAACAGCAGTGCGCGCATGCACAAAGTGACAATGACCAACCGAAGGAGCTGTATCATAGGTGGCGTAAATGATGTGCTCTCCTTTGATATACATGAAATTCTTCTGGAGACGGAGCAGGGAATGCTTATGATAAAGGGCGATGACCTGCATGTCAGCCGCCTGACTCTGGAAAAGGGCGAAGTGGATATCGACGGGAAGATTGACAGTTTTACTTATTCGGATGCTGTTGGTGCCGGGCATAAGGGCGAATCCCTGCTTGCCAGGCTTTTTCGCTAGAGGTAGGTTATGGCATCTGAAAATGAGTTTTTGCTGCATGCCCTGTTGATGGGCATTTTTATTACCTTCGTCTATGATATTCTCAGGATCCTGCGCAGAGTGATCCCCCACAGGGGATTTATTGTTTCGCTGGAGGACATGGGCTTCTGGATCTATTGTGCCGAGAAGGTCTTTCTTATGATGTATCATGAGAGCAACGGGAATCTGAGATGGTTTGCCGTGATCGGAGCATTGGCAGGAATGTTTTTATATAAGAAGCTGGTCAGTCCATGGTTTGTGAAGTATGTCTCTCTGGGATTGGCAAAGGTGTTGGGTGTGCTGATAAAAGCGGGAGGCTTTCTGTGTAAGCCTTTCCGGGCCGCGGGCGCCAAAACAGGAGCTGCCGCGGGCGCAGTGGGAAATCGACTGGGAAGGCTGCTGCGGAGTGGGAAGAGGAGAATGAAAAAGAAGTTGACGTTCTTTCTGAAAGTGTTAAAATGTAAATAAGCAATTTCGTTTCCTGTGAGGATGCAGGGGTAAAGAGGCGGAACAAAGCAGAACAATCTCGGAACAGAGGCGCCCGGAGGGATGCGGAAGAGACGGGACCGGAATAAGAACGGGAGGGATAAGCCATGGCGAGGAGAAAGGTGGCATACCGGAAAAGGTACCAGAACCGCTTCAGTATGTTTCTTGTGACGCTGGTGGTAGTGATGGTCATGGCGGTAGTGGCTGTCAGAAGCGTGGGCTTACAACAGA
>CAMWWF010000004.1 GCA_947177885.1 uncultured Lachnospiraceae bacterium | reverse complement strand
TGGAAGACCTTTGAACGGGGAGAAGAAAACTGTTATCTCATGACCAACGGTCTGGGAGGATTTTCCTCGCTCACCGCCATCGGATCCTGCAGCCGCAATGATCATGCGGTGCTGATGGCCTGCGTAAAGTCTCCCAATCATCGTTATAATATGATCCACAGGCTGGAGGAACTTCTGCGTTTTGGAGAGGAGAAGATATATATATCCAGTCAGGACCATGGGGACAATGGCGTATCGGACCATGCGGAAAGCGATGTGACAGGCGAGACGTGGGGCAAAGCGGGAAGTGATCCGGAACCGGGCGGGGAAAGCCGCCTGAAAGCAGACATGAAAGGTCAGCGGGGAGCCGGTGCGGCCGGAAAAAACCGCAGGGAGGAAGGGTATCTGTATCAGACTGGCTTTACCTATGAAGATTATCCTGAATGGAGTTATCTGATAAAAGGCGTTGAGATCCGGAAGACCATTGTGCTGATGCAGGGCGGAAACGGGGTTGGGATTTCCTACGAAATACGGAACGGTTCCGGGGAAGATGTGACACTGGAGGTACTGCCCCATCTGCAGTTTGTTCCCAAGGGCGCCCTTCTGGAGGAGACACAGCAGTTTGTGATGGAGGGGCAGAGCATTCTCTCCCAGGGGAAAAGGCTGTATTTCAAGACCAACGGTGAGGTCAGTGAACTGCCGGCGGTTTTCCATGATGATCTGTACTATGCTTATGATGTCTGTGACGGAAGAAGGGCCACAGGCTGTACGCTGGTAAATCATTGCGTGACTTTCACGGTGAGATCCGGGGAAAGAGGCGTACTGGAACTGGTGTATGGAATGACACAGGAATTACCCTCCGCGGAAGAATTGCGGCAGGAGCTCGTAAAATACAGGAAGAGTCTGGCGGAGCAGGCAGGCTTTACGGATGAGACGGCGAAGACACTGGCAGTCAGCGCGGATCAGTTTATTTCCTACCGGGCTTCCACGACGAAGCAGACGATACTGGCGGGTTTTCCTTTCTTTGAGGACTGGGGAAGGGATACCATGATCGCCATAAACGGCTGCTGTCTGGCGACGCACCAGTACGAGACGGCAAAGAGCATTCTGCAGACCTTCCGCACATACTGTCAGAGGGGACTTATGCCGAATCTGTTCCCGGAAGGTGAGGAAGCGCCGGGATATAATACGGTGGATGCCGCCCTGCTGTTCATTCTGGCGGTTTATGAATATTACCGGAAGACGAAGGATGCTGTTTTTGTCAAAAGCATGTACGGCACAATGGCGGAGATCGTCGAGTGGTATCGCAAGGGAACGGATTATGGCATTCATATGGATAAAGATAGGCTGATCGCGGCGGGTCGGGATTACGATCAGGTGACATGGATGGATGTCAGGGTGGGAGATATCCTGCCCACGCCGAGACATGGCAAGCCGGTGGAGATCAATGCCTACTGGTATAACGCATTGTGTATCATGGAGGAGTTCGGACGGCTTTGCCCGGAGCAGTCAGGGGATTACGGCGCTTTGGCGGCACAGGTGAAGGAGAGCTTCGGGCAGTTCTGGAATGAAGAGGCAGGATGTCTGAAGGACGTGCTGTCGGGAACCGAAGCGGATACTCAGATCCGCTGCAATCAGATCTGGGCGGTGTCGCTGCCCTTTTCAGTGCTTTCACCGGAGAGGGAAAAGCAGGTGGTGGATGTGGTGTTCCGGAAATTGTATACGCCCTATGGCCTGAGGACGCTGGACCCGGCAGACAGGGAGTTCAGACCTTTTTATGGGGGAGAACAGCTGGAGAGGGATCTGGCATATCATCAGGGTACCGTGTGGGTATTTCCCCTGGGGGGCTATTACCTCGCATATCTGAAAGTGTATGGCTGTTCGGCAGAGGCTAAGCGATATGTGAAAGAACAGCTGGAAGCTCTGGAAGCCGCTTTGCGGGAGGGCTGTGTAGGTCAGCTTCCGGAGATCTATGACGGCGGAAATCCCGTATCCTCCAAGGGCTGCTTTGCCCAGGCATGGAGTGTGGGAGAGATCCTGCGGGTGTATGACGCGCTGGAGCGCGTATAAAAATCATTCCGGGAAAGCTTTTTTTGCACACTCGCGGCACTGCGTGTGGCGCAAAGCTGTCCCGGTATCCGTATCCGGTAAGCATTGCAGGGAGCAGGCGGTACTTTGGTGAGAACATACCTGATGTTTGCGTAGATTTCGAGAGTCTATAGATTTAAAATAGGGAGGAAAGAAGTTATGTACCGGAATTACGTATTCGATTTCTACGGTACGTTGGCGGATATCCGCACGGACGAGGAAGATCCCGCGCTGTGGAAGAAAATGAGCGAGATCTACCGGGCGTTGGGAGCGGCTTATGAACCCCGGGAGCTGCAATATGCTTTCCGCAGGCTGGAAAACGAAGAAGCGGAGAGACTGGGGCGTGAAGAGCGGAAGAGACCGGGGAATGAAGAGAAGGAACAACCGGAACGCGGGGAGCCTGAGAGTCTTGGACACGGAGGCGGGGACAGACCGGAAGCGGAAAATGCCGAACCGGATCTGACGAAAGTATTTGCCATGCTGTATCATGATAAAAGTGCTTTCTGCGATGCCTCCCAGGCGAAAATGACAGCAATTACTTTTCGCGCTCTGTCCAGAAAGTTTCTGCGCACCTATGACGGTGTGAAGGAGCTTTTGGAAGAATTGCATGAGAGGGGCAGGGGGGTATATCTTCTGTCCAATGCGCAGACGGATTTCACCAGGCCGGAGATAGAGATGCTGGGACTGACCCGCTATTTTGACGGTATTCTTCTGTCTTCGGAGCAGGGCTGCAAGAAGCCGTCCCCGGTATTCTTCCGCAGACTGTTGGAGCAGTACCGTCTGAACCCGGCGGAGAGCATCATGACGGGAAACGATGAGGCTGCGGATATCGCCGGGGCACAGAGCGTGGGGATGGATACACTGTATATCCACACGGACATTTCACCGAAAGAGTACGGGAAAGTACAGGCGACTTACCGTGTCATGGACGGAGATTTCCGGAAGGCAGTACGGATATTGCTGAATGCGGATATAAAGATCAGACAATGACAGGCGGGAGAGTGTAAGGAGGAAAAGCATGTGGAGGAAATTCGGAAAACTGACGGGATATAAGGCAGACGGCCAGACCGTCACATTGGATTTTGAGGGGCAGAAAGCGCAGATCAGAGTGCTTACTCCCAGTATTATCAATGTATTTTACAGTGAGAAAAACGTGCGGACGGGCTCCAAGGCTATAGAAGGTGACAAGACAGTTCCCACAACTGTTCAGACGGAACGGGATGAGGAGGGTCTGTGGATCCGCACGGATGAAATTTCGGTCAGAGTCAGCGACGGATTCTTTGTAGATTTTTATGACAGGGACGGAGTGGAGGTCTGTGCGGATTACCGGGGGGAGCGGGAGCAGCTCCAGAGAGTCAGTCCGGAGGTACTGAAGCTTCTGGAAGAGGAAGGGCATTCCGCGGACGCCCGGAAGCGGGAGCATGCCTTTGAGGTGCTGAAAAAGCTGGAGCCTTCCCAGCATTTTTACGGATTAGGGGATAAGACCGGATTTCTGGATAAGAGACATTATGAGTATGAGATGTGGAATACGGACAATCCCGATCCCCATGTGGACAGCTTTAAGGCGCTGTATAAGTCCATTCCCTTTTTCATTTCGCTGACCGACCGGCATGTGTACGGACTGTTTCTGGACAACACCTTTAAAAGCTATTTTAACATGGGGCAGGAGTCGGAGGAATATTACTGGTTTGCTGCTGACGGAGGCGATCCGGACTATTATTACATTGCGGGAGATTCCATGGCGGAGGTGCTGAGGAACTATACTTACCTGACGGGAACCTGTCCTCTGCCCCAGAAATGGACTCTGGGCTATCATCAGTCCCGGTGGGGGTATGTGACACAGGAGGACGTGGAAGAGGTGGCATCCTCCATGCGTAAATATGACATCCCCTGTGATGTGATTCATTTTGACATAGATTATATGCAGGACTATAAGGTATTTACATGGAACGAAAAGCGCTATCACGGCGACCCGGCGGCATTTTTGCGCCAATTGTCGGCGGATGGATTTAAGGTGGTGACCATCAACGATCCCGGTGTAAAGAAGGAAGAGGGATATGAGATCTACGAGGAAGGGGTCAGAGAGGGATACTTTGCCAGGACTCCTGAGGGTGAGGTCTATATCAATACGGTGTGGCCCGGAGAAGCAGTGTTTCCTGACTTCGGAAATCCCGCCGTCCGGAAATGGTGGGGCAGGAATCAGAAATTCCTGCTGGATCAGGGTGTCCGGGGTATCTGGAACGATATGAACGAGCCTGCCAGCTTCCGCGGTCCGCTGCCGGAGGATGTGGTGTTTACGGACGAAGACAGGGAGACGGTCCATGGGGAGATGCATAATGTGTACGGACACCTGATGGCAAAGGCGGCGTATGAGGGACTGAAGAAACTGGACGGGCGCAGACCCTTTGTGATCACCAGGGCGTGTTATGCCGGGAGCCAGAAGTATGCCACTGCCTGGACGGGAGACAATACCAGTCTGTGGGCTCATCTGCAGATGCTGATCCCACAGCTCTGCAACCTGGGGCTGTCCGGTATGCCCTTTGTGGGCACGGACGTAGGGGGCTTCGGCGCGGATACGACACCGGAGCTTCTGGCAAGGTGGGTTCAGGCGGGATGCTTTTCTCCTCTGTTTCGGAACCATTCTGCCGTAGGAACCAGAAGACAGGAGCCGTGGCAGTTCGGGGAAGAGATCATGGGCATATACCGGAA
This sequence comes from uncultured Lachnospiraceae bacterium, assembly GCA_947177885.1. Next base: position 20,004 of record CAMWWF010000004.1, on the reverse strand, counting down.
ATATGTGAAGCTGCGCTATCAGTGGATCCCTTATTTTTATGATCTGTTCTATGAGGAGGAGCAGACAGGCGCTCCCATCCTGCGGCCGTTGGTATTTCATTATGAGAAAGATGAGGCAGCCAGGGTGTGCAACGATGAGTTCCTGTTGGGAAGCCGTATCCTGGCGGCTCCTGTGGTGAACCAGGGAGCAAAGAGGCGGATGGTATATCTGCCTGAGGGGGACTGGTATGACTATTGGAATCATGAGAAGCTCACCGGTCCTGTGTGGTTCGTGCGGGAAGCTCCGCTGGACTGCTGTCCCATCTATGTAAAGGCGGGAAGCGTTATTCCTGTGATGGAGCCTCAGTCTTACGTGGGAGAAAAGCCTTCGGATGTGCTGATGCTGGAAGTGTATCCCGGAGAAGGAAGCTGGGATCATTATCTGGATAATGGGGAGGACTTTGCGTACAGGGAAGGCAAATATCACCAGTATCACTTTACCGTCGGGGCGGACGGATCGGTGAGCGGGCAGGTGGTGCATGCCGGTTATGAGAAGCCGTATCAGAAGATTCTGTTCCGCAGACCCGGGGAGGAGACCTGGAAGGAGATCGAATGCGCGGAAGCTGCGGACTGATCCGGAAAGTCATCACATCTCTGGAAAAGCCTCGCTGTCTTTTTTCATTGCAAACACTTACAAAAATGTTATAATGTACATGTAAGAAATGCGAAAGGCCATTTATGGCTCTCCGGAAATGGAGAATACGATCAAAATACAGGAGGTTACATCTATGATCAAAGGTTTTAAAATGAAGCTCTTTCCCGGACAGGAGGCGGAGTACGAGAAGCGGCACAATGAATTATGGCCTGAGATGCAGGACATGATCCATGAGCATGGCGGAAAGAATTACACTATTTTTCTGGACAGGGAGACATTGACCCTGTTCGGCTATATTGAGATTGAGGATGAGGAACTCTGGGCCAAGGGCGCTGATACTGCCATCAACCGCAAGTGGTGGGATTTCATGGCGGATATCATGGAGACCAATCCCGACAACAGCCCTGTGAGCATTGATCTGCAGACGGTATTCCATCTGGATTAAGGAGGCTTTCGATACGATTATTTTAGGAGGGATACTGACATGAAAACCTGGAAAAAGGCAATGGCCTGTCTGGTGTGCGTCCTCGCTGTCAGCGGCTGCGGCGCGGCTCCGGACGGAACTGCACAGGCGGAAGACAGCATGTCGACGCAGTCGGACGGCTTTCGGCAGACAGAAAAGGATAAGGTGCTCTTAACCGTGTATGCAGATGAAGAATCCGGTGTGGAGCTTCAATATTCTTCGGATGCGGAGTGGGAATACCGCATTGTATGCGATGAGCAGGAGACTTTCTGGGAAATAGGCGCTGTGCCGGAAGATATCAGGGACATACGGATACAGCCATGGAGTGAAGACGGCACATTTCTGGTTCTGACTGCCGATCTGAACGACAGAACCGGGAGTACTTTTATTTTGAACAAAGAAATGATGTCCCAGGTATTCCTTCAGGATCCGTATGCCCTGGCGGAGAGCTGCCTTGACTACACTGTGGTGGAGGAAAGCAATATTGTCCTCCTGGGTGAGGAAAGGTTTTATATTGAATGTGAGGACAGGGAAGCCCTGACAGTGATAGAGAAGAATCTGTGGATATCGGATGAGATCGGTTATGGCACGGACGAGGGAAGATTTACCTGTTATTTCCCGGTCTGTGTAGGCCCTGATGGCGAGATTGGCAGGATATGCCTATATTATGAATATGACGGAGTGGGAATGAATTGTGTGGGAACACAGTTTGTTTCGCCGTAAAGCACTGTATTTTCTGCCCTTGAGGCGGCGTAAAAACATGCCGTTCAAGGGCAGACTCTGTATGGTTCGGAATCACATTTTTCAAAAAATGATCTATATCACATCATTCTGACTCGTGTTACCGGCCTCATGATCCAAAGCGTTGTGCAGGGTCGTATCGGCGATAGCCTGCAGAGCTTCCCGGGTGAAAAATCCCTGATGGGAGGTGATCATGACGTTGGGAAAAGAGAGAAGCCGGGCTGTGGTGGAATGCTCCAGAATCTCATCCGAACGGTCTTCGAAAACATTGTCCGTCTCCTCCTCATACACATCCAGGCCTACCCCTGCAAACTTGTGCATACGGATCCCCTCGATCAGATCATCCGTTTTCACAAGGGCGCCCCGGGAGGTATTGACCAATACCACGCCGTCCTTCATCTGCCTGATGGTGTCAATGTTGATCATATGGTAGGAGGAATCCGTCAATGGGCAGTGCAGGGAGATAACGTCACTGTCCCACAGCAGCTTCTCCAGAGATACGTATTCCACGAAATCTCTGAGGGATTCATTCTCATACACGTCGTAAGCGATGACTTTCATGCCGAATCCCCGGCAAATACGGCACATGGCGGCGCCAATCTTTCCGGTGCCGATGATCCCTGCCGTTTTCTGATAGAAATTGAAGCCCATCAGTCCGCTTAAACTGAAATCGTTTTCCCGGACTTTATTATAAGCCTTGTGCAGGCGGCGGTTACTTGCCAGGGCCAGTGCCATGGCATGCTCTGCCACAGCCTCGGGAGAATAGCCGGGGACACGCATGATGCGCATGCCATATTTCTTCGCCGTATCCAGATCCACATTGTTAAAACCGGCGCAGCGCATCAGGAGCAGGCGGATCCCTTTGCTGTGCAGGATATTCAGAGTCTGTGTTCCCACATCGGAGTTGACGAAGGCGCATACCGCGTCAAACCCTTCCGCAAGCGCAGCTGTTCTGGGGTCAAGATCTGATTTTGTGTACTCGATCTCTATGGAGGGAAATGAGGATAAAGCAGCGTCAAATGACTCTTTATCATAACTTTTGGTATCATAAAACAGGATTTTCATGGAATACCTCCTTCAAAATTTAATTATAGAATATGTCAGAATATAGCATATCATACATTGATTTTATTTTCATCATGCTTTAAAATAATATTTATTAAATTAAATATTATGGTTTGTTTGCTGCTGTCGGAGGAAACGGCGACGGATCCGTTTCATCTGTTTACAGATGAAATGCGGGGACAGATATCGGCCCGGAGGAGTTATGGATGAAAAATATTATTTTAGTGGTAGACGATGACAAGACCAATTTAATACGCGCCCAGAAGCTCCTTACTCCACAGTACCGCATTGCCGCATCGAACTCCGGGAATGCCGCTCTGAAATATCTGGAAGAACATCGTCCCGATCTGATATTGCTGGATATCAATATGCCGGATATGGATGGGTTTGAGGTCATGGAACAGCTCCGTCGTAACGGGAAGACCGTGAATATTCCGGTTATCTTCCTGACAGCGGACAACCTGGCGGAGACGGAAGTAAAATGCTTTCAGATGGGGGCCATGGATTATGTCACAAAGCCTTTCGTACCTGATATCCTGCTGAGCCGTGTGGCGAAGACGATCGAGCTGGATCAGTACCGGCATAATCTGGAGCAGATGGTGCAGGAACAGGCGGAAAAGATCACCGAAGATGCCAGACGCCTGAATATGATACAGGATTCCGTAATCGTCGGAATGGCGAACCTGATCGAAAGCAGGGACGGCAGTACCGGAAAGCACGTTAAGAACACACAGATGTATGTGAGAATGATTGCGGGGGAGCTGTATAAACGGCAGCTTTTCTCCGGGGAACTCACGGAGGAATATATTCAGGATCTGAGTAAGGCGGCGCCTCTTCATGATGTGGGGAAGATCAAGGTGCCGGATGCCATCCTGCAGAAACCCGGTAAGCTTACTCCGGAGGAATTTGAGGAGATGAAGCTGCATACGACTTACAGCCGCAGGATCATCAAGACGATCATAGGCGATATTGAAGACGAACACTATGTGCGCATTGTAGAGGATATAGCCATGTATCATCATGAGAGGTGGGACGGAACGGGATATCCCGCGGGACTGACAGGTGACGGCATTCCTCTGTCGGCGCGGATCATGGCTGTGGCGGATGTGTTTGACGCGCTCTATGAGGAGCGGTGTTATAAGCCGCCGGTCCGTCCCGTTGAGAGGATCATGCAGATCATGGCGGAGGGCAGGGGAACGCAGTTCGACCCGGTCATTATCGATGTGTTTATGGAAATGCTGCCATCTTTGAAAGAAGTGCTTAACGTCCGGTAAGGTTACAGCTTTCACCAGGCAAACAGAGATCCGGGTTGCCGCATGATGAGAAAGGAACGGTGATCTACTTTGGAGAAAAGACAGATTCACAGCGAAAAGACATGCAGGGGCATAGAGCGAACGGTAATGATCATATTGACGCTTTATACGTTTGCCATGTTTGTATCAGCGCAGATCGCAGACTGGAATATATATGTGAAGGAACTCATCTTCGTTGCCCTGGGGGCCGGGTGGTTTGTATACTTCAAAGCGCTCTGGGACCATCGGCGGCGGGCCATATTCATATCCTGCATGGTATGGACTAATTTTGTGCTTTTTGCCCTAAATACGGACAATTTCTCCAGTATGCTTACTACTATGGCAGGTGTCGTTGTCCTGTTAGGCATTTTCTCCATTCCCCAGATCATCTGTATGGGTCTTGGAATTCCGGCTTTTATCTTTCTCTATCACGGACTGGCAGTCAGATCGATCCCGATTTCTTCCACTCACGATATTATCAGAGTATTTATAGAATTTTTCTCGATCTATACGGTTTCGGCAGTGACATGGATCAGTATTCGTAACCGTCAGGAGGCAAATAAAAGATTAATGGAAAATATCTCCGAGCTGGAGAGTGCGGAGCGGAGCAAGGATGACTTTCTGGTCAATGTTTCCCATGAGATCCGAACGCCCATCAATGCCGTGTGCGGAATGAGCGAAGTTATTTTGCAGGAGGATCTTCCGCTTAATGTGAGGCGGGATATCATTGATATTCAGACCGCCGGGCGCAACCTTCTCTCCACAGTCAGCAATATTCTTGACTTTTCCGAATTACAGAGCGGCAGGATGGAGCTGGCGGAGGAAAGCTACAATATTACATCTACCATCACCGACATCATTAATATGGCGCTGACCATGGAAAACGGAAAGCATCTGGAACTGATCGTGGACTGTGACGCCAATCTGCCCAGCAATCTCATGGGCGATGAGCAGAAGCTTCGCCGCATTATCATCAATCTGCTGGGAAACGCCATCAAATTCACCAGGGAAGGCGGCGTTATTCTCAGTATTAAAGGCAGGAAGGAAGAGTATGGGATCAACCTTCTGGTCAGCGTGAAGGACTCCGGCATTGGCATTGAGCGCAGGGATATGGAGAAAATCTTTACCTGTTTCAGCCAGGTCAACTCGAAACGGAACAGGGAGGAGGGAGGCATCGGACTGGGACTGGCCATCACCCAGGCGTTGGTGCGCAGTATGGGTGGCTTTATCGCCGTGGACAGTGTGCCCGGAACCGGCAGTGAATTCAAGTTCACCGTTCCTCAGAAGGTGCTGGATGAAACTCCCATCGTGTCGATCAAGAATAAAAAGAACCTTTTTGCCTCCTGCTATATCAATATGGACAAATACAATTATACCGTGGTGAGGGAGGGCTATGAGAACTGTATCCGTCATATTGTGGAGCAGTTCGGTATTCTGTTCCGGATCTGCCGCAATCTGCCTGAATTAAAACGGCGCGCGGATTATGAGGATTATTCCCATATTTTTATCGGGTGGGAAGAATACTGTGAGGACAGATGCTATTTTGAGAAGCTGGCGGAGGAGCATACCGTGGTGGTGCTGCTGGACTATGGGCAGGAAACCATGGTGCGGGGCAATATGCTTCGTATTTATAAACCATTTACCGTACTGTCCATCGCGGCGGTGTTCAACGGACAGAGGATCGTTCAAAATGACGAACAGCATATCAGTTTTCACAAGCGCTTTATTGCACCTGAGGCATCCGTCCTTGTGGTGGATGACAATGCCATGAATCTGAAAGTAATGGCCAGACTGCTTCTGCCTTATCAGATGAAAGTCAGCATGGCGGGGGGCGGCATGGAAGCACTGGAAAAGCTGGAAAAGACTGCCTACGACTGTGTGTTCCTCGATCATATGATGCCGGAGATGGACGGCGTGGAAACACTCCATAAGATCCGACGGAAGCCGGGACCTTATTTTCAGGCGCTTCCCGTTATTGCGTTTACCGCAAATGCCATAGGCGGCGCGAGGGAGATGTTTCTGGCGGAGGGATTTGATGATTTTATTGCCAAACCCATAGAACTGAGCGTGCTGGAACGAATGCTGAGGCGCTATATTCCCGTACAGAAGCAGATTGTGGTGGAGGACGATGCTCCGGAACATGACATGGCGGGTACGGAACAGCCGGATAGAAAGGGCACTCCCCATGGTTCGGGGGCAGACGCTTCCGCGCAGGATGCCCGGGACGCCGCTTTGTTGGCGGAGGAGACGGAAGAGAAGGCATTGGCGTTTTTAAGACGTGCGGGAATCAATATGGAGCAGGGGATCTCATATTGCGGTGACAGGGAAGGGCTCCGCGAGATCATCCGGATATATCACGATGAGGGCCCGAAGCGCAGAAGCCGGCTTAGTCAGTATTTTAAGGAGCAGGACTGGAAAAATTATGTGATCATGGTTCATGCGCTGAAAAGTAATTCCAAAGGGATCGGCGCCATGGAACTCGCAGATCTGGCGCTGAATCTGGAAATGGCGGGCAAGGGAAACAGCATCTCATATGTTTTGGAAAATCATGAAAAGATGATGGAAATGCATGATCAGTTACTGGAAGCGCTGGGGAAAAATACTTTTGTATACCCTGAAAAGAATTCCGGCAGCGCTTCGACAGCGGGGCAGAAGGCAGTGTCACAGACGGACGGAACGGCTTCCGGGGAGTCCGGGAATGAGAGGATTCGGAGGCAGTCAGAGGATGAGCAGACCGGGGATCCGCCGGGGGAAGAACCGATTTCGGGACAGTCGGACGGCATGCGGGCCAATGGGCAGTCGGAGGAAGCCGCAACGGATTCCCGGAGTGCAGACGGGCACAGTCTGACAGAGCTGACGGAGCGGCTGAAGGAGAAGCTGGCGGACTTTGAGAGCGAAGGGCTTGATGAGATCCTGGATCGCTTGGCAAAGTGTCAATATCAGGGGGGGCCCCTCACAAAGCTGACGGAAGAGATCAAGGAGAAAACCTCCGATTTCGATTTCCTGGGAGCTTCCGACCTGTTGGAACAGTGGGAATCAGAAAGGTCAGGTGTGTGATTATATGATCAAGAGGATACGCTATTATATAAAAAACATTCTGACGGAGCAGCTTGATTTTCAGGAGAAGCTCATGCGGATCGTATTTCTTCTGGCATTCGCGGCGGCTGTGCTTGGCACGGGGGGAGTACTGGTGGGAGCCGATCATGAGGTGCTGGATGCGCTCATTCCCCTGTGTATTGTTTCCGGACTGTCTTTGCATATCGCTGTGAGATACCGCAAGGTCAGATTCGCGTCATGGCTGCTCATCCTTGTCTCCAACCTTATTCTGTTTCCCATGCTTTTTATCCTGAGCGGCGGCGTGAACAGCGGTACGCCGATCTGGTTTGTTCTGGGCCAGGTGTATATTTTTCTGTTGCTTCGGGGTAAGGATTTCTGGGTGGCTTTACTGCTTACCGCCGCCGTCTATTTAGGTACTTATGTATTGGCTTATTTCCGTCCTGGTATGGTGTCGGAGGTGGAACGTTCTTACAGTTTTGCAGACTCCTATGTGACACTGGTATGCGTAAGCTGCTTTATCGGCATTATGATGAAGGTTCAGACGAAAACTTATGACAGGGAGAAAAAGCTTGCGGAAAAGCAAAAGGAGGAGATCGAGCAGATCGCCCGCTCGAAGGATGCCTTTTTTGCCAACATGAGCCATGAGATCCGGACGCCCATTAACACCATCATCGGTCTGAATGAGATGACGCTGCGGGAAGATATCTCTGACGAGATCGCCGAGAACGCCATCAATATCCAGAATGCCAGTAAAATGCTGCTGACCATTATAAATGATATCCTGGATCTGTCAAAACTGGAATCCGGTAAACTGGAGATCCTGCCCAGGCAGTATGAGATCAGTTCCATGTTCAGCGATCTGGTGAATCTGATCTGGATCCGGGCGCACCAGAAGGATCTGGAATTCAAGGTTGACATTGATCCGGAACTCCCCTCCATGCTGTATGGTGACGAAGTGCGGATCAAGCAGGTGGTGTCCAATATGCTGACCAATGCGGTGAAGTATACGGAGACCGGTTCTGTTACACTGATCGCCAAGAGTGAGCGTGTGGGTCCGGATATGATCCTTCTGCGGATTTCTGTGGAGGACACCGGAAAGGGGATCCGAAAAGACGACCTGGACAATCTTTTCAGCTCCTTCAAGCGTGTGGATGAGAAGGAAAACCGCAATATTGAGGGGACCGGTCTGGGACTTACCATTTCGAGGCAGCTTATGGAGATGATGGGAGGTACCATCTCCGTGGACAGCGTGTATCATAAGGGATCCATATTTACCATAGAACTGAGACAGAGGATCGTAAATACCCGCCCCATCGGTGTCATCAATTTTGCCGCTCAGAAACAGCCCGGTCAACGGGAAAAATACATGCAGAGCTTTGTTGCGCCTGATGCCAGGATACTGGTGGTGGACGACAATTCCATGAACCTTATGGTAGCGGTCAAGCTGCTGCGGGATACCAGGATGCAGGTGGACACGGCGGAAAGCGGTAAAGAATGCCTGAAAAAGACGGCCGAGAATTTTTATCATGCGATTCTGATGGATCATGTGATGCCGGATATGGACGGTGAAGCTGTCATGAAGGCAGTCAGGAGCCAGACCAGAGGCTTCTGTCGGAAGACGCCGGTCATCGCCCTGACGGCCAATGTCATGTCCAACGCGGAACAGGTGTATCGGAACATGGGATTCGACGGCTATCTGGCAAAGCCCATCAGTGCCGCTCTTCTGGAGGCCAGTCTGGTAAAATACCTGCCTCAGGAGCTGATCGAGTACGCTGCGGAGGAGATTCCTGCCGAAGAAGAAATGGATGTGGTGAGCCGGGTCAATACCGCCAGAAAGCGCAAGACGGCCATCACTGCAGACTGTATCTGTGATCTGCCTCAGGATCTGCTTGACCTGTATCAGATCGACCTGATGTACACCTATGTTCACACGAAAGAGGGGCGGTTCTGCGATATATCCGAGATTTCATCGGACAGCCTTCTTGCCTATCTGAGAACGGAGGGAAATTATGCCCATTCTTCCACGGCAGATCCTGCGGAGTATGAGTATTTCTTTGCACATGCCCTGGCAAAGGCAGAGCATGTGATCCACATTACGGCCACCGCTGATCTGAGCGGCGCTTATTCCAATGCGACCCAGGCCAGCAGGAGCTTTGACAATGTGACGGTGGTGGATTCCTGTCATATCAGCAGCGGTCATGGCCTGATGGTCCTGTATGCCGCCGCCCTCGCCGAGAAGGGAAAGAGCGTGGAAGAAATCTGTGAGGCGCTGGAGAAATTTAAGAGCCGCGTATTCTCCAATTTTCTGGTACCCGGTACAGAGACTCTGGCACGCAACGGAAAGGTGAGCGGCGTGGTGAACCGGCTCTGTACCATTCTGAAGCTGCATCCGGTTCTGTCCATGTCCATATCCCGGAATAAGCTGAGGCTCTGGAGGATTGAAGCGGGTAATACGCGGCAGGTGAATAAGCGATATGTGAAGAAGCTGTTTCATCATCCGAAACAGATTGACAGTCGTATCCTGTTCCTCACTTATGCGGGATGTACGGTCCGCCAGATTGATGAGGTGCTGGCGGAGGTGGAGCAATACATTAAATTTGAGAGGATCATCCTCCAGAAAGCTTCCGCCACTGTTTCCAGCAACTGCGGTATAGGAACCTTCGGGCTTATGTTTGTGCGGAAAGCGGATGAATATTCGCAGTGGGGCACTATCGGGAACTGAAAACAGCGGGAGATGCTTCACCATACCCGCTCTAACAGATCGAGACAATATTGCAGAGAAAAATTGCCGTCCTGTAACCGGATGGCATTTTTTTCCGCCAGCCTTTCCGAGTAATCGGAGAAGGGATATACCGTGACGCCGTCCTGACCGTCTTCCACATGACAGATCAGAGGCTCCACGCCATACTCTTTAACAGAGACGGTGCCGTCTTCATCAAGTCCCAGGGTGACTTTGGCCATCCCCCCAACCATGCGGTTCGCCACTCCCTCTCCGGTACCGGAGGTCCAGTTCACAAAATTTCCCAGAGAGAAATAGACCAGCATACCGTCCGGAAGATCGGTTCCTGTCAGGGAGACGCCCTGATCCGTCTCACGTTCGGTCAGGTCACAGGTTTGAATGCCTTCCTCCGTAACCCATGCGACAGGCTCTATGACATGGGGATGGGTCCCCAGCACCAGGTCGGCGCCGTTCTCCCAAAAGAACTGTGCCAGTGATTCCTGGCCTGCATCCGGGGTCAGGCGGTATTCCGTTCCCCAGTGGGGGCATACGATCGTGAAGTCAGCCAGTTCTTCCGCCAACCGGAGATCCTCCGCCATTCGGTCACGGTCATCCATCAGATCCACAGCGTAATCCATTCCCTGGGGCAAAGGAATCCCGTTGGTGCCGTAGGTGTAATTTAAGATGGCGATCCGGATGCCGTCCTGTTCATAAATATAGATTTTGTTCTGATCCTCCGCACTGTCGTGAATGCCCAGAATTTCCATGTCGGGATGGCTGTTCTCCCAGAAGGAGAGGCAGTTTGTGATTCCTTTAGCGCCTTTGTCCAGAGCATGGTTTGTGGCATGAAGCACCACATCAAATCCGGTATCGGCCAGGGCGTCACCAAGCTCATAGGGAGCATTGAAGGCAGGATAACCGGAGATGCCCAGCTCTGTGCCGCCCAGGATCACCTCCTGATTGACCAGCGCCAGGTCGGCGGAGGAGATCGCCTCCCTTGTGTGGGCGAAAACAGCGGAAAAATCATAGCTGCCGTCTTCCCGCAGACCGCTTTCCGCTACCGGAGTATGGAGCAGGATATCTCCCACCATGACCAGAGTGATCTTTGGATAGGGCTCCGTATCGGCGGGAACCTGCGGTGAGCTGTCGGACTGCCGGGATGTGGAATTGTCTTCCTGTGCCTGAGGCGTGCCGTGCGACGGCAGCGCGGTGCTTTGCCGGGAAGCATCGCTTTGCTGAGAAAAAGAGTTCTGCTGTATGGTATTGTTTTGGCGGGGGATGTCATTTTGTTGGGAAGCATTGTTCTCCGCGGAAATAATACTCTGTTGAGAATCGGAGTCCTGCCGCAAGGCCGGGGTCTCCGCATCTCCACAGGCTGTCAGTATAAGGCCAAGGAATCCGATTAGAAAAAACATATTTGATCTATGTGACATTTTGTCTCTTTTCATATTTCCTCTTTTCCAAACGCAGCTTTTAAGCTGCGTTTCCATATGCGGATAAGAACATTATAGCAAACCGGATGTAAAAAACAAGAAAATGCCATATGGCCGTCCGGCGGATATACAGGGCAGCATAGTTATTTTTGGAGGGATGACAAAGGCGGGCAATGCGGCGTATGGTTTTAAAGAGGACATAAACAAAACCCCGGCAAATACAAGGGCTCTGGCGAACCGCTGTATCTGCCGGGGTTGTGAATAGCGGAGATGATGGGATTTGAACCCATGCGCCGGCAAAGCCGACCTACCGGATTTCGAATCCGGACCCTTCAGCCACTTGGGTACATCTCCATTGTGCTGCCTGAGACGACTAAATTGTATTTTATAATATTTTGGCCGTTTTTGCAAGAGGCGGAAAGATTTTTCTTGTGAGACTTCCTCTAACAGTTGCAAATTTATTTCAGAAAGGGTAATATTCTATATATAGGTTTATTACAAAACGGTAACAATAGGTGCAGTGAGAAAAGAGGAGGAATTGTGTATGAAACGAATCGGTATGTTAACCAGCGGCGGTGACTGCCAGGCTTTGAATGCGGCTATGCGAGGTGTGGTAAAGTCTCTGGACTACAGTAAGGAAGATGTTGAAATATATGGATTCCTGGATGGATATAGGGGATTGATCTACAGCAGATTCCAGATGCTGACCGGGAGAGACTTTTCCGGTATCCTGACAAAGGGAGGCACTATTCTCGGAACCTCCCGTACTCCTTTTAAGACCATACAGGATCCGGATAAAAACGGATTGAATAAAGTGGAGGCAATGAAGCAGAATTATTATAAGCTGCAGCTGGACTGTCTGGTGATCCTGGGAGGAAACGGCACACATAAAACGGCGAATCTGCTGAGACAGGAAGGGCTGAACATCATCACCCTGCCTAAGACCATCGACAATGACCTCTGGGGTACGGATATGACATTCGGTTTCCAGAGCGCGGTGAACATTGCCACGGAGGCCATCGACTGCATACACACTACGGCGGCTTCCCACGGACGCGTATTTATCGTGGAAGTTATGGGACATAAGGTCGGCTGGCTGACACTGAATGCCGGCATGGCGGGAGGCGCGGATATCATTTTGCTTCCTGAGATTCCTTATGATATTGATAAAGTAGTGGATAAGATTGAGGAACGTGATAAGAGAGGCAGTCGTTTTACCATTATCGCAGTGGCGGAGGGAGCTATCTCCAAGGAGGACGCGAAACTGTCCAAGAAGGATTACAAGAAGAAACTGGAGAAAAGGACTTATCCTTCCGTATCCTATGAGGTGGCGGCAGCTATCCAGCAGAAGACGGGCAGGGAAGTCCGCGTAACGGTTCCCGGCCATACCCAGAGAGGCGGAAGCCCCTGTCCCTACGACAGAGTTTTTGCAAGCCGCCTGGGCGCCGAGGCAGGCAAGCTGATCCTGGACAACCAGTATGGATTTATGGTGGGATACAAGAATCGTGAGATTGTCCGCGTCCCTCTGGAGGATGTGGCGGGTAAGCTGAAGATGATCGAGCCGGATGCCACCATTGTGCAGGAGGCAAAGTTGCTGGGGATTTCCTTTGGCGATTAAGTTCTGGAGAAAATTCTGCGCCGGGAATGATAATGGAAGAGAAAGGTGACACAAATGTCATACACAGCATTATACCGAAAGTTCCGCCCGGATACTTTCACGGATGTGAAGGGGCAGGATCATATAGTGACTACCCTGAAAAATCAGTTAAAGGCAAACCGTATCGGACATGCCTACCTGTTTACCGGTACAAGGGGAACGGGAAAGACCACGGTAGCCAAAATTTTTGCGCGTACCGTGAACTGTGAAGATCCGTCTGAGGACGGCCCCTGCGGAGAATGCCGTATCTGTAGGGCGATTGCTGCGGGGGCAAGCATGAATGTGATTGAGATCGATGCTGCTTCCAACAATGGTGTGGATAATATCCGTGAGATCGTGGATGAGGTGTCATACTCTCCCGCAGAGGGAAAATACAAGGTTTATATCATAGATGAGGTGCATATGCTCTCCATAGGAGCTTTTAACGCATTGTTGAAGACTTTGGAAGAGCCGCCCTCCTATGTGATCTTTATCCTGGCAACGACAGAGGTACATAAGCTGCCTGTGACTATTTTGTCCCGCTGCCAGAGATATGATTTTAAAAGGATTTCCATTGATACGATCACTGACCGGATGAAGGAGCTGATCGGTGCCGAGGAAGTGCAGGTGGAGGAAAAGGCGCTGCGGTACATTGCAAAAACAGCGGACGGTTCCATGCGTGACGCTTTAAGCCTGCTGGATCAATGTATTGCTTTTCATCTGGGACAGGAGCTGACCTATGATAAGGTGTTGGATGTGCTGGGTGCAGTGGATACGGAAGTGTTCAGCCGACTGTTGCGGCATGTTCTGGACAGGGATGTTCTGGGCTGTGTGGGATTATTGGAAGAGATCGTCATGCAGGGACGGGAACTGACTCAGTTTGTGACGGATTTCACATGGTATCTGCGGAATCTGATGCTTGTGCAGGCATCGGATAATCTGGAAGATGTCATTGATATGTCCACGGACAATTTAAAGCGCCTTAAGGAAGAATCCGGAATGGCGGATATGGACAGGATCATCCGCTATATCAGGATCTTTTCGGAACTGTCGGGACAGATACGCTATGCGGCACAGAAGCGTATTCTGGTGGAGATCGCGTTGATCAAGCTCTGTAAACCGGAGATGGAGACGGATCGGGAGGCGATTCTGGATCGGATCCGTCAGGTGGAAGACAAGGTGGAAAACGGGGTTTTCGTCACGGCTGACGCGGGGGAAGTGACACGAACGTCAGATGCGGTGAAAAAGCCGAAACCGCAGCTCCCCAAGGCAATTCCGGAAGAAGTGGAGCAGATCGTGGCAAAGTGGCAGGTCATTGTGGGCAGCGTGGAGAACCCGATGAAGATCTATTTAAAAGGGGCGAAGCTCAGTCTTGGCGGTGACAATAAACTGATGATCGTGCTGGAGGACGGCATGGCGTCGGACTATTTTACACAGCACGCGGAAAACAAACAGCAGCTTGAAAATCTGCTTTCCGATCTTTCCGGAAGGGAGATTGAAGTGAACATCCAGACTGTCAGGAGTCAGGATGAATTTGAGGAAAATTATGTGGATCTTTCTCAGTTTGTCAATATGGAGATTGAGGAGGAAGAAGACGAGGAATAAATTGCCGTAAGCGACAATTAGGATGAGAAGGGAGAAAAAAATGGCAAAACGCGGAGGATTTCCCGGAGGAGGAATGCCCGGAAATATGAGCAATCTGATGAAGCAGGCGCAGAGAATGCAGCGTCAGATGGAGGAAGGACAGAAGGAGCTTGAGACGAAGGAATTCACAGCGGCAGCAGGCGGCGGGGCCGTAGAAGTGACGGTAAGCGGTAAGAAGGAAATCCTGAGGGTGAAATTGTCTGAGGAAGTCGTGGATCCTGAGGATATCGAAATGCTGCAGGATCTGATCATGGCCGCGACCAATGAAGCGCTGCGTCAGGCGGAGGAAGCGAGCGCGGAATTGATGGGCAGGATGACGGGCGGCCTGGGCGGAGGCTTTCCTTTCTGATGGATCTATACAGCGGACATATCAACAAATTAATAGAAGAACTGGCGGCGCTTCCCGGAATCGGAAGCAAATCGGCGCAGCGTCTGGCTTTTCATCTGATCAATATGCCCAAGGACAAAGTACAGCGTCTGGCGTCTTCCATTGTGGATGCAAAGGAGAATGTCAGGTATTGCAAAGAATGCTATACCTTGACGGACCGGGATGTCTGTCCTGTCTGTGCCAATAAAAATCGCAACCACGGTCTGATCATGGTTGTGGAAAATACAAGGGATCTGGCAGCTTATGAGAAAACCGGAAGATACGAAGGCATCTACCATGTGCTTCACGGCGCTATCTCGCCTATGTTGGGGATCGGTCCCGGAGATATTAAACTGAAGGAACTGGTAGAACGCCTTCAGGGCGAAGTGGAGGAGGTTATCATTGCCACCAACTCCAGCCTGGAGGGTGAGACCACGGCAATGTATATCAGCAAGATGATCAAGCCTGTCGGTGTGAAAGTAACCCGCATTGCCAGCGGCGTGCCTGTGGGCGGCGATCTGGAATATATTGACGAGGTGACGCTGTTGAGAGCGCTGGAAGGCAGGATAGAGCTGTGATCATGGTAAGGATGGCCATTCGGCCGCTGACTGTCCTGAATATGGACTTATTGTACCATATCTGCCGATCGGGGAATTGTTTTGGCAGAGGCGGAACAGATCGTGACACACGACAATGGAATAGAAAGGGAAAATGGACATGGCGGTTGAGGAAAAGGTGTTTGGCACTTACTGGGACAAAACAGCGGTAAAATTGTTTACCCTGACTAATAAAAGCGGGATGAGTATTTCCGTGTCAAATTTGGGCGCAGCGTTGGTAAGCCTGTTGGTTCCGGACAAAAACGGTGTAATGGCGGACGTGGTATTGGGGTTTGATAAAGCGGAGGATTATCTGAATAATCCCAGTTTCTTCGGTGTGGTGATAGGACCCAGTGCGAACAGGATAGCGGGCGCGGCTTTTGAAATAGAGGGAAATACATATCATGTGGATGTGAATGATGGTGAGAACAATCTGCACAGCCATAAGGACGAGGGATACCACAAGCGGATCTGGGATACGGATACGGAGGGCGACAGTGTGATCTTCACGCTGAAAGACAGTGGCAGCATGGGATTCCCCGGGAACAGGGAAGTGAGTGTACGTTATACTTTGACAGAAGAAAATGAGTTGAAGATTCACTATCATGGAACAAGTGATAAAAAAACCATTCTGAATCTGACAAACCATACATACTTTAATCTGGACGGACATGACAGTGGCAGTATGAAAGGACATGAGCTCCGGCTGGGTGCTTCCTGCTATACTCCCGTTATGGCTGGTGCGATCCCTACCGGAGAGATCGCACCGGTGGAAGGAACTCCTATGGATTTCACAACGCCGAAAAGAGTGGGAAAGGATATCAATGAGACCTTCGAACAGTTGGAACTTACCGGCGGTTACGACCATAACTGGGTCATTGACGATTGGGACGGCAGTCTGCGTCATTTCGCTACTGTGAAAGCGCCTGAAAGCGGCAGGGTGATGGAAGTATTTACAACCCTTCCGGGTGTGCAGTTTTATGCAGGCAATTTCATCGCGGAGCAGAAAGGCAAAGGCGGAATAAGCTATAATGCCCGTATGGGATTTTGCCTGGAAACACAGTATTTCCCTGATGCCATCCATCATCCCAACTTCCCTTCAGCTGTGTTTGGAGAGGGAAGAGAGTACGACTCGGAAACAGTTTATCGGTTTGAAGTTTAAAAATTATGTCGAGCACTTTTTAGTGTAACGCGACAAAGAATGCTAAAATACCTCGCATGCCGAATGCTATGATTAACGAAAACGGTGTGGGAGGTGTTTTTATGGAATTACCTAAAAATATTACGCAGATTGGGGAGTCGGATAAATTTTGTAAGATTTATGCGGAGGATTATGTTGTTTCCTATTTAAAACAGCTGAACAGAGTGGCGGGAGACAAAAATCTGGCGGTTGCCCTATACGGAACACGCAGGGAGGAAGCGGGAATCAGCTATCTGTTTTTGTATGGGGCGGCAAAACTTAATTTTCTTCAACGGGAAAGCAGACATCTGTCGCAGGCGGTACAGCAGGAGATTGAAAGACAGCGGCAGCGTTATTTTAGGGAGTACAACTTTCTGGGATATAAGATTTTAAATGGAGAGATGATAGAGGGATTTCAAATCTGCGAACAGGGAGTGTGCAGGTACATATCCGGTTATGCACAGTTTTATGAAAAGAATGACTGCATGCTGGCGTATATGCTGGAGCAGCGCCAGGAAGATGCGGTTCCGGAACAGGTAGAGCAGGAAAAGTACGATATGGTCAAAAAGCGTCAGGAGGAGAGACGCAGACAGACAGAGATGGACAAGACTCATGAAAAACGCACAAAGGAAAAACAATCCGGAGACAGTCTGCGCAGAATGAAATATTCTGCCGCGATTGTCTTTGCGGTTTTATGTGTGACAGGATTGGCCGCCATTAATAATGAAAACGGGCTGAGTGAATTACAAATAGCTGCAAGGCGGATGATCGAAAATATTTCGCAACAGCAGATCCCGGATGTGGTAGAGGTATCAAACTTTTCTGCGGAGGCAGGAACCGTGGTGGCGGAGGATAAGCTGGCAGAAGCCATTCGAATAGAAAATGATGCGGTGGCAGAGCCTTCCGATGTGCCGACACCGGAACCAGCGCCCACGGTTGTTCCGGAACCAGCGCCTACGGTTGTTCCGGAACCAGCCGCCACAGAAGTTCCGGAAGCGTCCGCCACTCCCGAACCGGAACCGACACCGGAACCTACCTCCGAACCGACGGCATATGTCATTAAAAGAGGAGATACGCTGATTGGCATTTGTGTGACGGTTTACGGGAGCGATCAAAAGCTTCAGGAAGTATGTGACCTGAATGACATCGGCAATCCTGATGACATAAAGGTGGGACAGAAAATTTTATTACCATAAGATCATATATGTGGTATACTTATGCCGTGTAGATAAAAGTGTCACTTCGTGACGACCATTATCTCGGGTTCGATAAACAAAGGCATACGGAGGCACAATGGCAGATATCAAAAATTTCATTAAGGAAAGAGAAAAACGAGAACAAAAACAGCTGGATTACATGAAAAAAATCCAGAAACATAAGCTGACATCGATGTACCGGATCCTTTTGCTCGTGATAGTTGCCATAGCGTTGATCGTATTGATCGCAGTGCAGTATAAGCGTCATGTTTATACAGATTATGATACCATTTCGACTGTGGAAAGGGATGCTGTTACGGGTGCCGTGGATGTCAGGCTTGGGAATTCCATTCTGACTTACAGTAAGGATGGAGCACATTGTACTGATTCAAAGGGGAATGTCAGCTGGAACCAGACCTACCAGATCCAGGATATCAAGGTGGCTGTTTGCGGAAGTACCGTGGCCATCGCCAGCTATAACGGCAGAAGCATTTATGTGCAGGATACGGAAAAACGCCTGAATGAGATTACCACCAACCTGCCGATCCGGGATATTTCAGTGGCGGCGGATGGCACGGTGACAGCGGTGCTTGCCGATACGGATGTCACGTGGGTCAATACATATCCTGCCAGTGGCGATAATGTTTATGAGGGACGTACCCGCATGGACAGTTCGGGATATCCGATGGCGGTCAGCCTGTCGCCCGGAGGCGAACTGTTGGCTGTTGCCTATGTGTATGTGGATGCGGGTGTCCTGAAAACAAACATTGTATTTTACAATTTTGGCCGTGTCGGGGAGAACAACAGTGATTTTATCGTAAGCAATAACTCTTATACAGATCTGCTGGTGCCGTATATCCGGTTTATGAATGACAGGACTGCTTTTGCGGTGGGAGACAGCCGCCTGACCATCTTCGGCGGAGACGGTCAGAAGCCGGTCTCTGTGGAAGAATGCCTGTTTGATGAGGAAGTTCAGGCAGTATATTACAGTGATAAATATATCGGAATTGTATTCCAGGATGACAGCGGAAATAAAAAATATCGCCTGGATGTATATGGCACTGATGCAAACAGGGATGGGAGTCATAAGAAGGGGAGCTACTATTTCGATATTGACTATACGGATATTTTCTTTGAGCAGGACAATTTTGTGATCTATAATGAAACGGAATGTGTTATTATGACAATGGACGGAATAGAAAAGTTTAACGGGAACTTTACCAAGACGGTGAGACTGATGGTTCCCACAAACAATGCATACAGGTATGTGATCGTAACAGATACGTCTATTGATACCATTCAGTTGAAATAAAACAAAAGAGAAAAACTGAAGGCTGATGAAGCGGCAGAATGAGAGGAAAAATGAATATATTATTGATTGTTGTGGCAGTGGCTGCATTGTGTAAGCTGGTAGACGGATACAGGAAGGGAATTGTCAAGGAGATCATTTCGCTGGTTTCCATGATCGCACTCTGCCTGGTGGCGGGATTGATCGCATTCGGTGCAAAAGGCTATATGACAGGAAGGATCTCGGGAGTGATCATTGCCGTTTTTCTGTTGTGCCTGATAGGTATTGTACATCATCTGCTGGGTGTGGTGTTCTTTTCCGCAAAAGTCATTGCCAGGCTTCCGGTAATACATTTTGTTGATAAACTGTTGGGGGCGGTATTCGGTGTTTTCGAGGTGATGCTGATCCTTTGGACAATCTATACTTTTATATTAATGTGCAATCCGATCCATACGAGTGCGGTGGCGGGTATCATATCCGCATACACAAAGGAGAGTGAAATACTTACATGGATCTACCGACATAATCTGATCGCAGTGGGAATCGAGAAAATCATTGGAGATCCCCGGCAGATTCCCTGGATCATGTGGGATATGGCAGATCCACTCTGAATTAACAGATGAGAAAATTTTACTATCATAATAAAAAATAAAAAAATTGAAAAAAGATATTGACACGGCGAAAGAGTTATGA
>CAMWWF010000003.1 GCA_947177885.1 uncultured Lachnospiraceae bacterium | reverse complement strand
TCCATGTTTGACACACTGGATGATATCACGATCAGGGGGGCGGAGCTTCTTTCCTCCTTAAAAGACACGGTGGAATATGCCCGGATGAATAACGGGGAGATCGAATTAAACGAGACCGAATATGATTTCAGAGCTTTGCTGAATGGCATCTGCAGAAAAACCCAAAAATATTTTCAGGCAAATAACATTTCAATTCACATACAGACAGATGACTCCGTCCCCACATATCTTTTAGGTGACGAAGGCCGTATCAGTCAGGTCCTTGTCAAAGTGTTAAACAATGCCGCCAATTACCCGGGAACTACCGAGATCCATGTCACCGCATGCTGCAGAACTTCTTCCTATGCCAAACTGTTGACCATTGAAGTTCATGACAACAGCGGCGGCATGACACAGGAGGAATTGACCAGTTCAAATTACTATCTGGCAAACAATGACTTTCAATCAATAGAGTCTATGGAAGCATGCGGCATCGGACTTTCCATCATAGGGCTTTTGATCAGGCAAATGTCCGGCACCGTGAATATTTCCTGTATGGAGAACGTCGGAACGACCTATACTATACAAATACCGCAGTTACCTGCCAAACAGGAACCGGTCTGACGAAATACGGCAGAACTGCACTTTTGCGGCGGATTTCCTGATTACGGGAGAAAGGACTTGTCTCATGGAACTTAACGCAACACAATATGCTGAAGCCATAGATGACTTCCTGCTAAAGATGGAGAAGCTTTCCGGTGAAGATGACCCCGATTTTCAGACGGCGGTCGGGAAGATTGCCACACTGCTCCGCATCGCCCTGATCAAAGTAACTTTCTACATGACGCCTGAAAGCGAACCACAGGATATGGGAGAGGAGCTCTGCCTGTACAGAGACGGCACCGCAGATATGCGGCGCTGCTATCAGCAAAGAGAAACCACGGTCAGCAGAAACATAGTTATCTACAATATATATCAGAAAACGGACGAACCGGACTGGTCCGAACAGGAGAGGGAGAAACTCCAGATCCTCGCAAAAGTGCTTTTTGTGTATAACGGGCACTCCCGTATTATGAAACTGGCGGAATATCTTCTCTTTTACGACCATGATCTGAAGATTTACAATCTGACTTATTTCAAAAAGCATGCCGACGAGATGATCTCGCAGAATCGGATCGGGGAATTTGCCGCCTGCTATTTCGATCTGGAACATTTCTCCAATGTGAACCAGCAGGTAGGCATCGAACGGGGCAATCAGATCATGTTTACTTTTGTCCGCCGGCTTTATGAACTCTTTTCCGATTCGGAAGATGAACTTGTCTGCCGGGTTGGAGGGGATAATTTTATTGCCCTTTTTTATAAAGAACATACCGAAGCGGTAAGGAAATTTCTGGAAGGGACAGAGATCTCTGTTGAGGATACCATACAGACCAAAGTCCTGATCACTGCTTCCGCGGGCTTTTATATGATTCCCGAAGACTGTGGTATGTCCTCAGATATTGTAGACCGCGTCAGCATGGCGAACAATGTCGCCAAAAATCTGGCGGCGGAATCCTCTGTTTTCTATAATGAAGCGCTTTTACAGCGTTTAAATGACATTACAGTGGTGCAAAATCTCTTTCCGGAAGCGCTTAAAAATGAGGAATTTCTTGTTTATTATCAGCCCAAGGTCTACTTAAAGAACTATAAGCTGATCGGGGCAGAGGCATTATGCCGCTGGCAACATAACGGCGAAATCATTCCTCCCGGAAAATTTATTCCCGTATTGGAGCAGAGCAAGGCTATCTGTTCTCTGGACTTCTACATGCTGGATCATGTGTGCAATGATATCCGCAAGTGGCTGGACGAGGGACGCAGGGTGGTAAAGGTATCCGTAAACCTGTCCCGCTGTCATTTTGGCAATATGAATCTGCTGAATGATATCCTGGATATCATTGATAAACATAATGTTCCGCACAAATATATTGAGATTGAATTAACGGAAACCACCACAGATGTCAGCTTTAAGGATTTAAAGGATATTGTTTCCGGGCTGCAGGCCCACGGCATCAGTACTGCCGTGGATGATTTCGGTACAGGTTATTCTTCCCTGAATCTGGTGAGAGAGCTTCCCTGGAATATGATCAAGATCGACAAAAGCTTTCTGGAAAAAAACGAGAATGCTCCGGAACAAAACCGTGTCATGCTGAAACATATTATCGCCATGTCACAGGAAATGGGAATAACTTCAATTGCAGAAGGCGTGGAAACGATCGAACATGTGAAGATGCTAAAGGAAAACAACTGTTTCCTTGCACAGGGATTCTGTTTTGACAAGCCTCTTCCGAAAAATGTTTTTGAAAACCGTCTGGAACAATTAATGGCGTAAGACAAACATATCCTTACTTCGCGGGCTGCTGCATTGCCCGCGGAAATAAATATAACAGGAGAAGACTATGGAAAAAATTGCAAGCTTTACCATCGACCACATCAAATTACAACCCGGTATCTATGTATCCCGCAAGGACAATATCGGGACGGAGGTCATCACTACTTTTGACCTGCGCATGACCAGCCCCAATGAGGAGCCTGTCATGAATACCGCCGAAGTACATACCATAGAGCATCTTGCCGCCACCTTTCTGCGGAACCACCCCGCTTATAAGGACAGGACAATTTATTTCGGCCCCATGGGCTGCCGCACGGGATTCTATCTTCTGTTGGCAGGGGATCTGTCTTCCAGAGATATTGTTCCTCTCATGATAGAAATGTTTGAATTCATCAGAGATTTCAAGGATGAGGTTCCCGGAGCTTCCCCCAGGGATTGCGGAAATTATCTGGATATGAACCTTCCCATGGCAAACTATCTGGCAAAGAGATACCTGGACAGTGTTCTGTATCACATTGATGACAGCAGACTGTTCTATCCACAATAAAAGTGTGCAATGTTTCTTTAAATCCGCCAAATACACGGACTAATACAACATTGCTTGATTCTTGCAGTAATTCAGTGCTTGATTCTTCTCACGGATTGCTTGTGCCCACTGTGTCGGTATGACTGAACGTGTAAGGAGAAGTTCTAAATCTCACGCTGAGCGGCAGGATAAATACAGGTAAAAATACATATAAGGAAATGAGGATATTATGAGCAAGACAGGAATTATCGGCGCTATGGAGCTGGAAGTGGAGACCTTAAAGTCTCAAATGACGGTTTCTCGGATCGTGAAAAAAGCAGGTATGGAATTTTTTGAAGGAAGCCTCAACGGGGCACAGGCAGTTATCGTCCGCAGTGGCGTAGGCAAGGTAAATGCCGCTCTCTGCGTGCAGATCCTGGTGGATCTCTTTGAAGTCACCCATATAATCAACACCGGTGTGGCAGGTTCTTTGAACGCAAAGCTGGATGTCGGGGACATCCTGATCTCCAGGGATGCCCTTCATCATGACGTGGATGTGACCATTTTCGGTTATAAGCCCGGAGAGGTACCCCAGCTTGGGATCCGCGAATTTCCTGCCGATGAGCGCCTGATGCAGCTGGCAAAGGCTTCCTGCGAGAAAGTGAACCCCGACTGCCACGCTGTGATCGGCCGTGTGGTCAGTGGTGACCAGTTCATATCCAATAAGGAAATAAAGGAAAAGCTGATCGCCTGTTTTCAAGGGGACTGTGCGGAAATGGAGGGAGCTTCCATTGCCCACGGCGCTTATCTGAATCAGGTGCCTTTCGTTATCATTCGGGCCATCTCCGACAAGGCTGATGGCAGCGCGGAAATGGATTATCCCACCTTTGAGAAAGCTGCCGCTCTTCATTCTGCAGCTCTGGTGGCGGATATGGTGACATCCATCTGATGATGACTATAGTAATTTTAGAAAAAGACCGTGCCGCAAAGGCACAGTCTTTTTCTTGAGTGTATTTGTAAAATTGTAACAGTTCAGGCAGCCCCTCCCGCGAAGTCAAAATTGCGTCCCTTTGCAATTTACTGTTCAAATCCATCGTCCAGGGCAGGTCTTTCGTATAAATGGCCTCGAAGATATGTCCCCTATTCTGCAACAATTCGAAAAACACATACCCTGTTTCAAAATTACCCATTTTTAGTTCACATTTAAAAAATTATAATCCCGGGCAAACTTTTTAGCGGCAGAAAACGTTTACTTAATGTAAGGAATCACAGAATTGCATCTGAGAAAGGAGGCACTTTGCAGGATCACGAACTGATAAAACGCATTCGTCAGGGTGAGAAGCAGCTGTTCGGGCAGCTGATAGAAAAATATTATGATGATGTTTTCCGTTACTGCTACTATCAGACGGGCAACGAGCATACCGCTTATGACTGTACACAGGAAACCTTTTATCATCTGATGCGTTTCCTGGAGAATTACAGAGAGCAGAATCGTTTTAAATCCTATCTCATCCGGATCGCACTGAATGTGTGCAAGGATTATTTCCGCAAAAACGGCAGCCGCACTGTCAGTGAAGTTTCCTACAACCAATGGACCGATAATGCCGCACCGGGACAGAACACGGCAAATATTCCTCCATCGGTTGTCGGACCGGAACGGGACACAGTGATAAGACTGCTGGTGCGGGAAGGTCTGATGCTTCTTTCCGAATCCCAGAGAGAAGTCATCGTCCTCTACTACTATCAGGGATATAAACTGAGGGAGATTGCCAGCCTTACGGGAGTGCCGCTGTCCACCGTAAAAACAAGACTTTATGCGGGAACAGAAAAGTTAAAACAATATTTAAAAGAGGAAGGAGGACTCATATGAAAATATCTTTACCGCGAAGAGAAGAACTTATAAAAGACAGAAGGAAACCATTCCGGAGTAAGAGACGGCTTTCAGGAAAAGGTCTGCCTGAAAAAGATTTGGAACTGGAAACACTTTTAAAACAGTATACGCCCCCTGAAATTCGTCCGGATATACGCAAATCCCAGATAACACAGCTATCCGCGGACATCCGTAATACAGATTACCTTCCCCGCCAGTCGTTTATGGAACAGATACTGACGCATATGTCATTTATATCCGGCTGGGTCTGGCTGTCACAGGCCGGTATGCTATTTTTAATATTTTACTATATCTTTCAGACGGAACTGCTCCTGTTAAATACACTGCTGTCCTGTCT
Organism: uncultured Lachnospiraceae bacterium; assembly: GCA_947177885.1. The sequence goes on along the minus strand of CAMWWF010000003.1, from coordinate 19,921 downwards.
GGCGCCGGGATTATCCCTGATCCTGGTCTACGAAGTATCCAAAAGCTTTCGCGCAGACATCTGGGAGATGGAAGCCGCCTGTCGCTATAATCTGGCACAGATTTTTTTCTTCCGTCTCTGCATTTTGTTCGGCGGAGATATTCTGGTACTTACGATCGCACTCATTGCCTACCGTATGGTGGGCGGACTGCTCTGGCAATTCTGCTACTATGCATTACTGCCCTTCTTCCTGACCGGCGCCGTGTCCCTGCATGTTCTTCGGCGTATCGGAAACCGTTGTAATTCCACTGTGATAGCTGCGGTTCCCCTGTCAGTGGGAATATTGGATTTCTGGGTCATGCCCCCGGTGGAGAAAGGATTCTCCTTTGGCGGAATATCCCTTTCCAAAGGCATACCCATAGTCACCATGCTGGCACTTTTCCTCCTATTGTACAATACCCTGAAACTTTGTACCAAAATGCATTATTTGAACGAAAACAGAAAGGATCACAGCGCATGGAACTTCGAATAGAAAATCTTACAAAACAGTACGGCACCTTTATTGCCATCAATAACCTGAGCGCAGTACTTACCTGCGGCGTCTACGGTCTATTGGGCGCCAACGGAGCAGGAAAGACTACCCTGATGCGGCTCTTATGCGATATTCAGCTGCCCACCGCGGGAACCATCTGTTACGATGGTGAGAATATTCGGGAATACGGCGACCGCTACCGCAATGTGCTGGGGTATCTGCCCCAGGACTTCGGCTACTATCCCGATTTTACCGCCATGAAATTCTTATTGTATATGTCCGCCATCAAGGGACTCTCCAAAAGCTATGCCGGACAACGTTCTCTGGAATTGTTGGACGAAGTGGATCTGTTGCAGGTCAAGGACAAAAAGATCAAAACCTTTTCCGGAGGCATGAAACAACGCCTGGGGATTGCCCAGGCCATGCTCAACGACCCCAAAGTCCTGATTCTGGACGAGCCTACTTCCGGACTGGATCCCAAGGAGCGCGTCCGTTTCCGCAATCTGATCAGCAGCTTCTCCCGGAATAAGATCGTCCTGCTGTCCACCCATATCGTGTCGGACGTGGAATACATAGCGGGAAATATTCTTGTCATGAAAAAAGGAGAATTTATCCACAAGGGCAAACCTGACGAGATCATCCACACCGTGGACGGCAAAGTCTGGGAATGCCGGGTAGCCGACAGGGAAGTACCTTCTCTGGAAAGCAGATTCAATATCGGAAATATGCGCACAGAAGGAGAAAACATTATACTGCGCATCATCAGTGAGGAGAAACCTCTGGAAGACGCAGTGAACGTTACTCCGAACCTGGAGGATTTATATCTTTATTATTTCAGCGATGAAGATCATCCACAGTAAACCTCAGATTTTCACAGCTATACAACGGAAAGGAGAATAATGAGAAAATGAAGCAACTGATCAGTTTTGAAATCAAAAAAATGCTGCGAAAGCCTTTGGTCTGGGCCGCCCTCACAGGCCTTATCGTCTTTATCGCACTTATGGAATATTCCTGGGTGGTACCGGGATATGCCTGCATACAGACAGAAAACGACGGAAAGCGGGTTACCATTGAAGGTTTTGAGGCAATCGCGATCAACAAGGAGATCAGCGCCGCCTATTGCGGTCCCCTCACGGACGAAAAAGCCCGTTCCATTATAGAGACTTATGATATGCCGGATTCTCTCTGGGAAAGCAACGACATCGACCCCGGCCGGGAATACCACTATTCCCACAATCTGCTATATGATTCACTATCCGCAAACGGCTTTGTGAATCCTGACGGCAGTTACAAAGGTACTACTGTGGAAGAGGTCTTCGGCGCTCTCGCGCCGGGAATGATCATCGGCTACTCTACCGGTTGGGAATGCACCATAAATGTACTGCTCTATTCCTTCCTGCTCTGGGGCTGTATCCTTGTGGTCATCGTCTCCCCCGTCTTCTCAGAGGAATACACGATCCACATGGATGCCCTGATCCTTACAGGTATCCATGGCCGCAGAAAATGTACCCTGGCAAAAATCGTCTCCGCCTTCCTCATCACCACCGTCGGTTCCGCCCTTCTCCTGTCGGTCTGCACCCTTCTGCACCTGAGCGTGCACGGAAGCGTTGGATGGGACAGTTCCGTACAACTGGGAGAACTGGGATATTTCGGAAGCGTTCCCTATCAGCTGAACTGGCTGCAGCTCTATGGGCTCTCCTGCATTGCCTGGTTCGGGGGAATGTTCGTGCTGACCTCCATTGTACTGGTAGTGTCCGCACTGGGAAAAAGCTCTTTCAGTGCGCTGGTGATCGCCTTTGTAATCTATGTGGTTCCCATGTTCCTGCCCTGGAATATCCTTCCGGAATCCCTGGAACTTTGGGGTTATCTGCTGCCGATCACACAGATGCAGCTCCTCAAACTCTTTCGCTTTGATCTGATAGCGCTGGGCAGCCTTACATTTCCGCCGGTGTATCTGGCCATTCCGATCACTGTTATCATATCGATCGCGGGTATTCTGTGGTCTAAGAGAGGATTTTCCCGGCATCAGGTGGTGTAAATATACGGATTTTTGAATCCTGTCCGCAAAAACCGCACACAAATCGAGCAGAGAAGATTCCCCCTCCTCTGCTCGCACGCCGGGCACCCGTCAGCTTGCTGACATGTTTCATTCGGGTGCCCGTGTATGTTTACTTCGCAGTCTGTTCTTCCACAGACTTGTCCTTCTTAAATACAAAGAATTTGCTGATGATATAGTTTCCGACCATGACAAGCGCCGACACAAAGATCTTGGAAAATCCCTCATGAATATGCAGGATATTTACCATCAATATCATCATCACCGCGTCCAGTGCCCATGTGGAAAGCCGTCCGCCGGAGAATTGCAGGAACTCCTTCCAGATATTCGGTTCATGACTCTTAAATACGAATTTGCGGTTCATGAAATATCCTGTGACAACGCCCACCACCCATGAAATAATACTCAGTAGGAAATTCTGCCATACGATTTCCGCATCCAGAAAAGTATATGCACAGGTAAACCACGCCGCCCACGAAATTATAGTATTCACCACACCTACAATCAGATAAACAATGATCTCTTCATACTTTACATACAATTCCTTTATTTTTTCAGCCATTTCAATCCTCATTTCCGCATATTACTTTCATGCGCCGCCATCCCTTGTTGTCGCATATTCATATGCAATATACTTATTCTTTCCATCAGTATTTGCCCTTACGCAAAACTCATGCTGTCATTCTACTATAAATTTGCGCGCTTGGCAAGTTTGAGGATCTAATGGAAGCGTCTGTTTAAAAACGGAAATGGGAATATTTCCGGATTTACTCAAGCCCAAAAAGGATAACAGGATCGTCCCTGTTTTTTGCCAATACCGCTCTCTATGGATTGATTTTCCCCATACAAAGGAAGTGCCGGCGGGGATTTATCCGGTGAAAATTGTAATTTCATCCGGTGAGGAAACCGTAACTTTGGGCTTTTTGCTGGAGGTGCTGGCAAAACAACTCCCGCCTCAGAAACTGATCCATACGCAATGGTTTCACGCAGACTGTCTGGCAGACTTTTACCTCACAGAGGTATTCAGTGATTTTCATTGGACGGTGATCGAAAAGCAGATAAAGCTTGCCGGTGTGTTGGGCATCAATATGCTTTTGACCCCTGTATTTACACCTCCTTTGGATACGGAGGTAGGAGGAGAGCGCACTACAGTTCAATTGGTGGATGTTGTACTACAGGACGGCAAATGGGACTTCGTGTTTGAAAAGTTAGAAAAATGGTGTGGAATCTGTCAGAAGTATGGGATTGAATACCTTGAAGTTCCGCATCTTTTTACCCAATGGGGAGCATATGCCACGCCCAAGATTCTTGTGGAAAAAAATGGAAAGACGAATAAAATGTTTGGTTGGCATGTAAAAGCGGACGATCCTTCCTACCGCAGCTTTTTGCAGGCATTTTTACCGGCTTTGCAGGAAAAGCTTCTTTCTCTTGGTTATACAAAGGACAAGATTTACTTCCATATTTCCGACGAGCCTTCGAAGGAACATTGGGAGAGCTATCAGACAGCTAAGGCTCAGGTTACGGATTTGCTTAAGGGCTGGACGGTGATCGATGCCTTAAGTGACTATGTCTTTTATGAAAAAGGACTGGTGGAAAAACCGATTCCCGCCAACAATCATATTCAGCCATTTGCCGATCATCATGTGGCTGATTTATGGACCTACTATTGCTGCAGCCAGTATTATGACGTTCCCAACAGATTCTTTGCCATGCCCAGTGCCAGAAACCGGATTATGGGTGTCTTAATGTATCTGTACAATATTAAGGGTTTTTTGCATTGGGGATTTAACTTTTATAATTCCAAGCTCTCTAAAGAGCACATTGACCCGTTTCTTGACACCCATGCAAGTTATGGTTTCCCGTCCGGAGATCCCTTCCTGGTGTATCCCGGAACAGAGGAAGAAGCCTGGTCTTCGATCAGAGGAGAGGTACAGCTGGAGGGACTTTATGACTTAAGAGCCCTGGAAGCCCTGGAAGCGTTGGCAGGCAGGGAAGCTGTGGAGGAATTGATCTATGAAGGGCAAAGCAGACCTTTTACTTTCACCAGCCACCCTAAGAAAGCCTCCTATCTGTATGAACTGCGAGGGAAGATCGGTGGGAAGATGAAGGAACTCTCATAAAAGTCCTGATCCTCCAACTGACCGGATGCTCCACATAGGTATCCAATGGAAATAAGGTAAGAACTATAACCGGCAGTTCCGACACTCCGTATCCGTTACAGCACACAACAATCGCATCTTTTCTGATTACAGCCCGGCACATCTCCCCACAGATAAGGATGAGCAGACCAGGGAATATATCCGGATGCGGGATGACCATAAACTTGCGCTCAAGAAGGTAAAGCGGCCGATCAGTACGTTCAGCCCGCGGCATGATTATCGTTATGATACCACGGCAAGCCACTGGACACAGGCTCATCCGAAATGGCTCAGGTCTGGAACCGGAAGGCTTTTACCGGGAAATCCTTTCGGAGCATCCGGCAACCTATGACAGGCTGCCCGACACACCGAAACGTCTGGAAAGGCGTAATGAGGAGCCGGCAGCCACTTTCATTTACAGAAAACATCCTACAGGTTCACCACATTCCTGTCCTCACCCCGCAGAAACGCCTGAATATTCAAATATGCGCCCTTCACACATCTGGTGCGGGCCTCCACGCTTGCCCATGCCAGATGCGGCGTGATGATCAGTCGGTTACTGTCTTTTAACCGGCTCAGGGGATTGGAAGGCTCCAATGGCTCCTTCTCCACCACATCCAGGCCCGCCGCCTGTATCTCTCCCGCTTCCAGCGCTTCATAAAGGTCGCTGTTATTTACTACCTGCCCTCTCGCCACATTGATCAATATTGCCGTGTTTTTCATTTTTTTCAAGGCTTCCGCATCAATATAATTGCGGGACAAGTCACTCAAAGGACAGTGCAGAGACAGATAATCACACTCCCTCATCAGTGTATCCCTGTCCACCTGCGGATAATCCGTACAAGTACTACGCCCTGTAATGGAATGAAAGATTACCTTACATCCGAAGGCTTCCGCAATTCTGGCCACACGCCTGCCGATATTCCCCATTCCGACAATGCCCCAGGTCTTCCCCTCCAGCTCATAGAAAGGCATGTCAAAATTGGAAAACCGATCCTGTGCACTATATTCACCGGACTTCACATAATCATCATAGTGGCTCAGCTTCTGACTCAGGGCAAGCGCCAGAGTAAATGTGTGCTGTGCCACCATGGCGGTGGAATAATCCACCACATTCGTGACCCTGATCCCTCTGGATCTGCAATAGGCAAGGTCACAGTTATCGTACCCCGTAGCAAACTCGCAAATCAGTCTCACATTGGGAGCGTCCTTCAATGTCTCTTCATTCATGGGCGATTTGTTGGCAATGATAATTTCCGCATCCCTGACACGCTCCCTTACCTCCTCCACCGTCACGGTATTCCGGTAGACTGTCACTTCCCCGAAATCACGGATGCTGTCCACCGACACATCGGTTCCCACACTGTTTCGCTCCAGAATCACAATCTTCATAGCCTGTACCTCTCTTATCCCACTCCTGCAGATATCCCGCCCGGATCTCCTTTTCGGGGATATCCTGTGCAGTCATGCTGTTACTTCCTCTACAGTGTACTATAAAAGGAACAAAAATGAAATCATAAAACCCGAGACGATAAAAAACCACCCCGCTCAACTGTTCAAAGTGCAGAGATGGTTTTTAAGAATAGAATCGTCCGCCCGGATAGTGTAGGGACATATACCATAATAATTCAGGCTTTTTACCGGCTTTCAATTGGTCAGAAATTCCTTCAGCAGTGCCTCCAGCTCCTCCTCCGTCACCGCCGCCGAATCCTGCAGTGAGGTATCCGGCTCCATTATATCTTCCACAGGTTCATTCAGGCCGCTTTCCATCTCGATATTTCTTGCCTCGTCCAGGGTAAGCCTGTCCACAGGCTGCCGGATCCCGATGGGCATCAGTTCCACGGTTCTCCGCCCCCGTCTTCCGCGGCTTATGTCCCCTGCCGACACTCTTCCGGATATCACCCTGCCCTCTGTTCCCGTGTCGCCATAGAGCATTTCCATGTCCTGCCTGGTAATGTCAATCCTGGGAGAGAGATGATTCTCCAGATAATCCACCAGATTCACCCTCAAAATTCTTTTTTTCTTTTTCAGATCCACCACTGTAGAGATGGAAAAATACAAATACAGTCCAAAGAAACTGACTATGTAAAAAGGAAGAATATCTCCCAATGTCCTTCCTGCCATGATGCTCCGGCAGATACCCACTCCCGCTGACACTACGGACAGCAGCATGGCCTGTCCTGAAAGGTGATACAGCGTTTCAAAGGTGAAGGGCCCCCACTTCATCCGATTCAGGAACTTGTCCACGAACACCGGAATATTAGCCACACCATTACTCAACTGATAGCAGTTGGCAAATTTTAATTTGCACTGCTTCAGCATTTTATTATCCGTGATAGCCATATTATCCGATTCTTTTATCATATTCTGGTACAAAATACCCAATGTAATCCTCAGAAATATACTGGCTGCCAATAAAATAAACATACAGGTTGTTACAATTTTCTCATCCTGAAATACACGAAACATGACGCACCCCTTTTTCTTTTTTTCTAATATTGTTCGAAAAGCAATAAAAATCGACCCGCTATTTGCGGAGTCGACTTTTGTATGGTTTTATTATAAAACAATTATTCCTGTTTTCACAGATTTTTTCATCGTCTTTTTTTTCTTATTTCAGACCAAAATATTCAAAATCCGCCTCCCGGTGCAATCCTGTCATATCGTGGCAGTACATGCCGAAATGAGCTCCGGTAAATCCCCGGCAGTACTCATCCGTCAGGATCTGTGTCGTCTGTGCTGCTCCTGCCTGCTGCCAATCCGCCCCATTCAGACTGTAAAAAAAGGCAAAACTCATGCCGTCTTCCGCTGTCTTCGCCCGAAGCCATATGCTTTCCCCCTGAGGAACCGGAACAGGCTCCATCTCATCCGTTATGGCGCCTTTGTCGCTTTTTATCAAAACCAGCGCCGTCTGTCCGTCCTCCGTTACTGTTTTTCCCAGAATATAAAAATGCAGAGCGTCATACAGATAGGCCAGTCCCGCCATCTGCTCCGGGTATTCCGGTACGAAGTACATCTGCGTCTCTGCCATGCAGGATATCTTCTGCTGCCTCACCCCCAGCAGAGAGACTCTGTGCAATGAATTGAGCGATTCCTGACCGGTCAGCCTGACACAGCCTTTTCTCGCCGTGCAGTTCGCAAAGGTATTGTAGTCTATCCTGGGGGAACTGTAGCGGACATGTAATTCCGACTCTTCAAAATCATCATAAAAGCCCTCCTCCCCATCCTCCGGACATGCCTGCTCCATACCTGCGGGCGCTTCCGTCTCATTGTCGGCAAACCGGCCCCCTCTCTGTAATCTGAGCCACCCTTCCCGGTCCCAGATCATTTTCTGGATTGCCGTCTCCCTGCCCAGAGTACACCATCTCTCCCCTTTCAGAGGTCTGGAACAGAGATGCACCATATACCATTCCCCATTCTGCGTCTCCACAATATCAGCATGGCCGCACTTCTGCAGCGAGCTCATATCCTCCCTGTCAGAAGTCAGTATGGGATTCTCCGGCGCCGTCTCAAAAGGCCCCCAGACCGTTTTCGCCCGCGCCATGGTAACACAATGATTATAACCGGTGCCTCCTTCCGCCGCGATCAGGTAGTACCAGTCTCCAATATGGTACATGTGTGGGCCCTCTGTACACCCGATACCCGAACCCGCGTATACTTTCTGCTGCCTGCCGGTCAAATGATATTCGGAATCCAGCTCCTGCACCAAAATTCCCTTAAAGCCGTTCACCATATTGACCAGATACTTCCTCCCGTCCGTATCATGAAAAAGCGAAGGGTCAAAGCCGATGCTGTTCAGATAGACCGGCTCTGACCAGTCTCCGTAAATATCATCTGTATGGACCAGATAATTATGGGTATTGTAATATCTTCCCTTCTTGGTCTTTACGTCTGTATAGATCAGGAAAAATCTCTTTCCGTCATGACTCAGACAGGGAGCCCACACCCCTCCGGACGGGGGATCTCCCACAAGGTTCAACTGGCTTTCCCGCCGCAGAGGGGAAGGAATCTGTTCCCAGTGCTGCAGGTCTCCGGAATGAAATAATCTCACGCCGGGCCACCACTCAAAGGTGGAGGTTGCAATATAATAATCCCGCCCCACTCTGATAATGCTGGGATCGGGACAAAAACCCTTTAAGATAGGATTGTGTATCATGATCATCCTCCATTCCGTCTCTGAATTTCAATACCAAATTTCAATACCGAGACTCTTTTGATAAAATTGTCGTCCCCTTCATGATATACTTATTTTTAAATATACACAAGAGTACAGACTCCAACTGCGAATGTGTTGGAACAAAAGGAAATATGATTAATAAAACCCTGAAAAGCCCTGATGACGAAACATTGTAAAAGATTGCATAATTTGTAAAAATCTGTTACAGTATACATGGCGGCAGTTGCCGTCCCGCTACGAATATATAAGAATGAAACTGTTACAATATCTAAGTAAGGAGATGATATCATGACATATAAGACAGAAGGAACCTGTTCACAGCTCATAGAGATCGAATTGAAGGATGGTGTCATAGATTCCGTGAAGTTCACCGGAGGATGCAATGGTAACCTGCAGGGCGTCAGCGCCCTGGTAAAAGGCATGAAACCGGAGGAAGTGATCGCCAGATGCAAGGGGATCCGCTGCGGTTTTAAGCCCACCTCCTGCCCTGACCAGCTCGCCCGGGCACTGGAAAGTATGATCTGAAATTTTTATAACGGAATTATGCTGCTGTAGGCGGCATTTTTCATCAGGGCTTTAGTTCTTTAGGATTTTAAGATGCTGCGAACAGCATCATGGAGGCTAGAATGAAGAAAATTGTCTTAACAGGCGGCGGCACGGCAGGTCACGTCACGCCCAATATTGCCCTGCTGCCCGCTCTGCAACAGGCCGGATACGAGATCACCTACATGGGCTCCTATGACGGTATTGAAAAAAAGCTGATCTCAGATTTTGATATTCCCTATGTGGGCATTTCAACGGGAAAATTCCGCCGCTACCTGGATCTTCGGAATTTTACCGATCCTTTCCGGGTCATCAAGGGCTTTTCCGAAGCCAGAAAATTCCTGAAAACCTATCAGCCTGACGTGGTCTTTTCCAAGGGGGGTTTTGTCAGCGTTCCCGTGGTGCGGGCCGCGGCTTCCCTGAATATTCCCTGTATCATCCACGAATCGGATATGACACCGGGACTTGCCAATAAGCTCTGTATCTCCGCCGCTGCAAAGATATGCTGCAATTTCCCGGAGACGCTGAAGCTTCTTCCCCGGGATAAGGCCGTCCTGACCGGCTCCCCCATCCGCGCGGAGCTTTCCCAGGGCAACAAGCTCGCGGGACTGAATATGTGCGGTTTTACGGCTAACAAGCCCGTTATCATGGTGATCGGCGGAAGCCTGGGTGCCGCTAATGTAAATAAAGCGGTTCGGGACGCCTTGCCGAAATTATTGGAAGATTTCCAGATTGTACACCTCTGTGGTAAAGATAAGATGGATAATCTGCTGTTGACCACACCCGGTTACAAGCAGTTTGAGTATATCAAATCAGAACTGAAAGATCTGTTCGCCATGGCAGATATCGTGATCTCCCGGGCGGGAGCCAACGCCATCTGCGAACTGCTGGCCCTGAAGAAGCCTAATATCCTGATCCCCCTCCCCGCATCCAGCAGCAGGGGCGATCAGATTTTAAATGCCCAGTCCTTTGAAGCGCAGGGCTTTTCCATCGTGATCAATGAGGATGACCTGCTCACCGACCTGCTGGTGGACAGGGTGCATGAGCTTTACTTTACCAGGCAGACTTACTTTGAGACTATGGGCAAAAGCAATCAGATGGATTCCATTAAGACGATCTTGGGATTACTGGATGGGGCTGTCCAGTCAAAATAAGGAACTGTCCCGAAACCGCTTTCCTGATATGAAATCTGCTGCTGTCTGACCGGACTTGCCTGCACTGACAGAGTTCTCCTTATCAGTGCAGGCTTTCGTCGTATATGGCCCTGATCCCGCCAATGAATCTGGGTCTGGTACGGGCACAGACGACGCGGGCATCACCGATCTCCTTTGTGCGGATCCTGACCGGCACCGCCACATCTTTCAGATGCATGCCGATCAGCGTATCTCCGATATCCATTCCCGCATGAGCTCTGATATGCTCCACCGCCACAGGATGCTCCAAAGACTTATAAGCCGCCGTTGCAAAGGAGCCGCCGGCCTTGGGCTGAGGCACCACATTAACGGTTTCATAACCGTACTTTTCCGCCGCGTCCCTTTCCATGATCAGTGCACGGTTTAAATGCTCACAGCACTGCGCCGCCAGAAAGACACCTGCCTCCTGTGCGGCCTGATAAATATTTCCGAAGACAGCCTCCGCCAGCTCAGGACTGGAGTAGCTGCCGATACTTGCACCGCTCACCTCACTGGTGGAACAGCCCACCACAAAGAGGCTCCCTTCCGACAGCTGCGCCGTCTCCAGAATCTCCTTCGCCGCTCTGTATGCCTCTTCCCCGATAATTGCCATATCCTCTGTCATCACAACTGCACTCCCTATCTGTTTCCGTTGTCCGCTTTCATCGGATTCTTTCTATATTTCGCCAATAAACTTTGTCTCTCCGGGCTTTACCTCCAGAAATCCTTCCTCTGTCTTCACCCAGACGCTGACTGCGGTGGGATTGTACATCGTCATGCCGTCTGCGGAAAATTCCTGCTGCCTGGTGGCATTGACATAAGTATAAATTTCCATATTGGTGGCATACCAGATATCTTCTTTGCCTGCCATCTTCTCCACAAACGCTTCCATGACACTCCAGTCACCGGAACGGCCGAACTCAAAGCTGTGCCCCCACACATACATCACCGGCAGTTCGTAAAAGCCTGCCACATTCAGAAATCTGTCACCCAGTTCCTGCAATTGATTGTCGTGATGACAGGTGGGATGCCACTCCATGAAATCAGAAGGAGGAAAGAACCCACAGGTATCATTCACTGTTCTGGAATATTTTATTCCAAGGGATTTCGCGATCTGAATAATCTCAGGATTGTAATTTCCGAAGGCATAAGACATTCCCTGCACCAGATTCCCTGTAATCTCCTCCAGACATCTGCGGTCCTCCTGAATCTCCAGCACTGCCTGCTGCCTGGTGACAGTAGGCAGATTACGGTGCTGTACTCCATGGCAGGCCACCTCATGTCCCGCATATACTTCCTTTATCTCCTCCGCGCTGACGAACACCTCGTCACCCCTGTGCAGTCCCAGCTTTCCGGAGTTCAGATGAAAAGTTCCCTTCATGCCATGGCTGCGCAACAGCTCCGCCAGACGTCTGTCGAAATTCTGTCCGTCATCATAACTGAAAGTCAATGCCTTTCTGATCCCCTGTGGATATACAAATCTCATAAAATCTCCCTCTCCGTTCCTTTGCCGCAAGCGGCAATTGGATCCACATCTGCCCGGCCCTTCCCGCCATTTACTCCATCAACGCATAAACAGGCGCATAAGCCTGGTATAAAATGACTTGTAAGGCTGATATCTGACCGGCAGGTCAAAAAATGTCTTCTTGTCCACTATGCTCTTTTCATGGGTAAAGGTATCAAAGCCTTTTCTGCCATGATATGATCCCATACCGCTTTCACCCACGCCGCCAAAGCCCATCTCGCTGGTAGCAAGATGGATCAATACATCATTGATGCACCCGCCGCCGTATTGAATATGCTCTTTCACAAAGCGTGTGTGTTTTTTGTCCGAAGAAAACAGATACAGCGCCAGCGGTGAATCCATACTGTTGATCTTCTTCACAACTTTCTGAAAGCTTTTATAAGTCAGTATGGGCAGTACAGGTCCAAAGATCTCCTCTCCCATGACCGCGTCCTCCCATGTGACATGATCCATCACTGTAGGCGCGATCTGCTGATTCTCCGGATCGGTCTCGCCTCCGCAGACGACCTTGTCCGGATCGATCAGTCTGCAGACTCTGTCAAAATGCTTCCGATTTACCAGCTTGCCGTATGCGGGATTTTGAAGCGGCCTGTGGCCGTACTGTAATGCGATCTGCCTTTTCAATTCCTTTAGAAAAGCGTCCTTTACACTCTCCTCGCAATAAATATAGTCAGGCGCAACGCAGGTCTGACCGCAGTTTATAAATTTACCGAAGGCAATTCTCTTCGCCGCCATTTTAATATCCGCGGTCTCATCCACGATACAGGGACTTTTTCCGCCCAGCTCCAGGGTCACAGGAGTCAGGTGTTCCGAAGCTTTACGCATCACTTCCCTTCCCACTGTCTTGCTCCCGGTAAAAAAGATGTAATCAAACTTACATTCCAGCAGACAGGAATTTTCCTCCCTCCCGCCGGTGACCACTGTAACATATTCCGGTGGAAAACATTCCCTGATCATCTTTTCCAGCGCCGCCGATGTAGCCGGCGCATAGGCACTTGGCTTTAAGATTGCCGTATTCCCGGCGGCAATCGCGTCCGCCAGCGGATCCAGAGCCAGTAACACAGGATAATTCCATGGACTCATGATCAGGACCGTCCCATAGGGAACCGGCTTTACAAAGCTTCGGGATATGCTCTGGGCAATGGGAGTGTGTACCCTGTGCTCTCTGGCATATCCGCCCACATGGCGCAGAAGATAACTGATCTCGCTCTTGATCAGCCCGATCTCACACATATAGCTCTCCTGCGGACTCTTCTTTAAATCCCGTTGTAAGGCATCTGATAATAATGTCTCATTTATTTCCAACGCATGCCGTAATTTTTTTAAGGCCTCTTTCCTGGCCGCAACTGGCAGCGTTGCCCCGGTAGAAAAATAATGCTTCTGTTTCTTCAGCGCCGCTTCTATTTCCCTATGCTTCATTTTGCCTCACATTCTCCTGACATCCCTATGGCTTATACTCTGGCCTTTCCAAAATGTATCAGTGACAACATATCGGGACCTGTATGGGCTCCGATAATGGGGCTTAACATGGTGATCTTCACGGTAAGCTGCGGACGGACCTCCAATACCATTCTCTTTAATTTCTCCGCATTTTCCTTGCAGTCCGCACAGCAGATATAAACCGTATCGCCGAAGCTTTCGTCAAAGCTTTCCGCAAACAATTCCACCATATATTTCAGCGCAAGACTGTCTCCCCGTTTCTTCGCAATGGTGTCCAGCTTCCCGTCACCCTTGATGGTGAGGATGGGCTTAATGTTAAGGGCTGTTCCTATTACTGCCGTTGCCGCAGAAATTCTTCCGCCCCGCTTTAAATACATCAGATCCTCCACCTTGAACCAATAGTTGACTCTGTTTGCATTTTCCCTGAGCCACGCCGCGTTTTCGCCAAGGCTCATTCCTTTCTCACGGTTCCTGCAGGCTGCCTCGATCAAAAGCCCCATGCCGCCCGTGGCTCCCAGACTGTCCACAACCTCCACATCAACCTCGTCATAAGATTCCTTCAGCATTTCCACTGCCAGCCGGGCGGACTCATAAGTGTTGCTCAATCCGCCGGAAAGAGAAAGGTACAGAATGGACTTCTTCTCCTTCACATAAGGCTCAAAAACGGAAACATAATGGAAAGGGGCAATCTGACTGGTCCGTGTGGGAATCGCCTGTCTGAGCTTGTCATAGTAATTGTGCATCATTTCATCGCTTTCAGGACGCCCGCAATGAAAAGTTTCCTCCCCCAGCATATACTCCATGGGAACAAAGCGCACTGCATTTTGTTCCATAAAAGCCTCATCAATGTCCAAAGATACGTCTGAAAAAATTTCGTAGCTCATTTTCTCCTCATTTCCGCGCGGGCTCATGGATTCCACGCTGATTCTTATAATGCGGTATGTCGCCCCGGATCGCCTATAAACATTATAGCGGCAAAATCATGCAATTGCAATGAAAACACTTTTCTCTTCCCGGGAATATAATAAATAAAACTCACACAGGAGCTATCTATGCAGATCATTCCCTCTCTGCTGTTCGGAATATCCGCCAGTCTGGATGCAATGCTCATCGGTATCAGTTACGGAATCCGCAGCATCCGCATCCGCCTCTGGCAAAATCTCCTGATCAGCGGCATCACATTGGTCGGCACCTGTCTCTCTATAGGTTTCGGAGACTGGCTGGCTCCCAGGCTTCCCCACATGATAAGCAGGTATGTGGGAAGCATAGTCCTGATGATGCTGGGCATCTGGTATGTGGTAAAGTGGCTGGTAAAGAAACTGGCAAACACGCGGGAAATGACACAGACTGCCGCTGCAGGATCCTTTCTGCGTCTCTCTGTTCCCGAAGTTCTGGGACTTGGAATAAGCCTGTCCCTGAACAATATAGGGATCGGTCTCAGCGCAAGCATCGCCGGCCTGACCCTGCTTCCCGCCTCCGTTGCCACATTGGCCTGCTCCCTGCTCTTCCTTTTTGCAGGAAACCGTCTGGGCAGGAGCCGCCCTCTTCAGCTTTTCGGTTCAGCCGCTGATCCGGTATCCGGAATTCTCCTGATACTGCTGGCATTTCTACAGGCATTTCTGTAGGAAAATGTCCCGTTCTGTACTCTTTATTGACATTTCTTTGCCAATTCTTCTGCGAAATGGGGTCTCCTGTTTCGCTTTACATAAATTATTCTTTATAAAAGAAAATTCTAAATTTACAATTCCATGTATATTGTTTATAATAGATTATAGTCCGACTCTCCTGATTACAGAAATTGTCAAATCACATATGGTAACAGTTCAGACAGGTCACTGAACTGTTACCATATAACTGTATATGGATATCACCAAATTCAATTTGAAAAGCGAGTACGATCATGAACAAAGAAAACAAAAAACCATTAAACGGAAAGCTGCTGGGTCAGCTTTTCATCACTATGTTCTCCCTCAGTGCCTGCACCTTCGGCGGCGGCTTTGTCATTGTATCCCTGATGAAGAAAAAGGTAGTGGAAGAACGGCGCTGGCTGGATGAGGAGGAAATGCTGGATATCACGGCTATTGCCCAGTCCTCTCCGGGACCCATCCCCGTCAATGCCTCCGTCATTCTGGGCTACCGGCTGCAGGGCATCGCAGGCTCTCTGGTAGCCGTGGGCGGCACCATACTTCCACCTATGATCCTGCTGTCCCTGATCGCGGTCTTTTACGACTGGTTCCGACAGAACTCTGTTGTAAATACTGCTCTGACAGTCATGCGCGCGGGAGTGGCCGCCGTGATCTGCGATGTAGTCATCAATCTGGCGAAAAACGTGCTGGGGACGAAAAAGCCCCTGTATATTGCTTTAATGGCGATCACTTTCATTTTAGGCTACTTCCTGAATGTCAGCGCCATGTTCATTATTCTGGGATGCCTTGCCACCGGGATCCTTTGCGTGGTATTTGACCAGAGAAAGAAAGGGAGGACCGACGAATGAATACTTTGGCAAAGCTTTTTATCAGCTTTTTACAGGTTGGACTGTTCAGTGTGGGAGGCGGATACGCGGCGATTCCCCTGATCCAGAATCAGATCGTCAATGTGTGGCATCTGATGTCCATGGAAGAATTCGCAGACCTTATCACCATTGCCGAGATGACTCCCGGTCCCATATCCATCAATTCCGCCACTTTCGTGGGCATGCGGCTGATGGGTGTGCCCGGGGCATTGCTGTGCACCTTCGGATGCATCCTGATGCCCTTTATCATCTGCCTGACGTTGGCTTACTTTTACTATAAATACCGCAATTTCTCCGGCGTCCAGACAGTGTTGGGCTGCCTGCGGCCCGCAGTAGTCTCCCTGATCTCCTGTGCGGGACTCTCTATTCTGACGCTGGCTGTCTTTCGGGATGCCACTGTGAATTTCGCCCTGTCCAATCTGAAATGGGTGGAGATCGGACTGTTTGCAGTCTGCCTGTTCCTGTTGCGGAAATTCAAGCTGGGAGCGATCAAGATCATTCTGGGTTCAGGTGTAGTGGGCACACTGATCTATCTTATGATCCCCGGGCTGGCGTAATATGAGAAAAGTTTCCAATTGCTTCCCAAATGCCATGTAGCGCAAATGTTACATGGCATTTTTTATCCGGATCCGAATCATAAGATTTAACATGGATATACCTTTTTGACATGCATATTTTCACTCCCTCAGGGGATGATAACTATAACATGATCAAACCGTATAAGAATGCAGATGCCATTTTATATGGGACATAATTGTTATATTCACAGAACCTTATAAGGAGTGCGAAAGCCGCCATGCCACTGTCTGCCAGCATAGAAGAAAACATTCAATACTTAAAATCCCGGCTGCCCATAGACTCCAGCTTTGATCTCATGACCAGAGATCTTTATCTGGGTAACACCAAAGCATATTTTCTGGGTGTCAACGGTTTCTGTAAAACCGAAATCTTACAACAGATCTTTTCGGATCTGCAAAATCCCCTGTATGTGAAAGACGGAACCGTAGAAGATATCGTCCGATACATGAATGCGAAGATAGGCTATGCCCAGGCTTCCCTGTGCGATTCCTGGGACACCATTCTAAGAAACGTGCTCAGCGGTCCCTCCCTGCTTTTGATCGATGGCTTTTCACAGGGAATCCTGATCGATGTGAGAACCTACCCCGCCAGGGGAATTTCCGAACCGGATGTGGAGCGGGTGACCAGAGGGGCGCGGGACGGTTTTGTGGAAACCATGCTGTTCAATGCCAACCTGATCCGCAGACGCGTGCGCTCCACCGACCTCTGTTTCTCCGTACACAGTGTGGGAACGGAAAGCAAAACAGACGTCTGCATTGCATATCTGGAAAGCACTGTAAACGGAGAATTGCTGAAAAAGCTTTCGGAAAGTATGGACGCTCTGAAAGTTTCCGCTCTGACCATGGGAAGCAAAAGCCTGGAAGAACTTCTGTTGCCGAAACGGTGGTGGAATCCTCTCCCCTCCATTCAGACCACAGAACGTCCGGATGTGGCATGCAGCTATCTTTTAGAAGGCCATATTCTGGTAATAATAGACAATTCCCCTGTGGTTTTGATCTTCCCCTGCACGATCTTCCAATTTACCCAGAGTTCCGAAGACTACTACAACAGCCCTTCGGTGGGGACCTACTTCCGTCTGGTGAGATTTTTCTGCATTCCCGTCAGTCTGCTTCTGATGCCCGTATTTCTGCTCCTGACCGGATATTTCCCGGAGCTGTCCGACCAATGGGGACTGCTTTCGGACAGTGGCAGCATGACGCCGCAACGAATATTTTTCTATGTACTGGCAGTAGAATTTCTGCTGGATTTACTGAAATATTCCGCCGCATTGAATTCCGGAAGACTCTCCGGCTCACTCTCCATCATTGGAGGACTGATCATCGGTGACATTGCCGTCAGTCTGAACTGGGCTTCCGTGGAGGTGCTGTTTTATGCGGCAATTACCCTGCTGGCCTCCCTCTCTATCTCCGGTACGGAGTTCAGCGACGGTATCCGACTGTACCGCATCCTGCTGATCCTGGCAACCGGATTCTTCGGACTGCCCGGATTCCTGATCGGATCAATACTGGTCCTGCTGTCCATGGCTACCACTCCTACCTTTGGAGGTTACAGCTATTTCTGGCCTCTGTTCCCTTTTAACAAAAAAGCCCTGGGCAGACTGCTGTTTCGCAGTCCCACACCCAAGGCTCAGCCTTCCAAAGTCTGGAATCGGGGAAATCCCCGAATGAATAACAAATAGCATCCCTGCCCTCCATCCGATCAGGAATTGGACTTGTGGACTGAGTGGTCCGTTCCGGAACTGACAGACCAACTTCCTGCCGCGACAGGTCACTGTTTTTTGAAAAGCGACTGCCTGGCGCCATGCATCTCTCCACCGGTCAATGCATCATTTACCGCGTCCATACGCAGGCCGGCATCTATAAAATCACAGAACTTGCAGAAAGAATATTCCTGACGGCCTTTCTGCAGCTTCTTTCGGATGTCCTTATACGGCTCACTGTTCCATGCTTCCTTAATGGGAGTCACCTTCAGATCCGCCAGTGTGGTAACCTCAAAATTGTCACAGCAGCAGATCCCCATCCTTCCGTCCGGGAAGATGAACATATCCGTGTAGGGCATCAGACAGGTCTCCCTGATAACTTTAGCCGTATTTTTCTTATTCGGCGCACTGCCTGCGCGGTTGGTGAGAACCGCCTGCTTATACCGCATCTGGATCAGGATTTCCACATCGGCAAACTCCTCCGGATGCGCGCATATATAGTCATAGATCTCTTTTACGTTTTTATGCAGCTTCATATCATCACAGTAATTATTGATGACCAGCTGATCAATATAAGGTTTGATCTCCTTCACCTTATCCACCGTCAGAAGAAGTCCGTTGGTTGACATGAATATGTAGCAATCCGGAAGCTGCTCCCTGCAATATTTGTGAAATTCCACAATATTGACATCCATCCACGGCTCGTTATTTCCGTATAAGGTGAGATGCCCTTTGTATCCCCAGTCGCGAAGCTGGTCAATAATAGAATAAAACAGCTCCTTCTCCATACGCTGAAAAGGACGCTTCTCCGCGTTCCTGTTTGCCGTACAGAAAGCACAGTCCGAATTACAGCGGTTGATGGTCTCCAGGTTTACGATCAACGGGTAAGGCGGTTCCTTCGCCTCCATAAAATATTTGATATAAGCCTGCTGTGATTTTCTTCTCCCCAGAAATTGCAGCTTCAGATAAGCATTGCTCGACAGCATTGGCAGCCTCTTCTGTAATTCCCAGCCTAACCGGCCCATAAAATTGTGTATTCTGACCGACATATCCTATCCCTTTCGTACGGTTGTATCCGATTGTAATTCTGCCAATTTACTGCTTACCCGCTTTCCATTCAGTCAAAGGCAATATTCACGGAAATCCTTCAAACTTCTCACCATGCCGCCATCAGCAGCACACGTATTCACATTTCATTCCTGTTACTTACAGAGAGCAAATACCCCGCTGCAGGTAATGGGATATCGATCTTGCAGTGCTGCAAAGCAGAAGGTGTCCCTTGGACACCTTGGTATTGTGATCCTCGCGGCATTTGTCAAAATATGCAGGCATGCTCACTTGACATATTTCCCACGGGAATAAAAAAAGCGCGAGACGGGGATCGAACCCGCGACCCCCTCCTTGGCAAGGAGGTGCTCCACCGCTGAGCCACTCGCGCATAATGTACAGGCTTCCACCTGTGAGTATAAAATTGTAATAACAGGAAGATGATCGGTAACCAACACATTCCCTGTAAGCGGGTGATGGGAATCGAACCCACGTATCTAGCTTGGAAGGCTAGTGTTCTAC
>CAMWWF010000002.1 GCA_947177885.1 uncultured Lachnospiraceae bacterium | reverse complement strand
TTACAAAACACAGGCTCCAAATGACAGGCGGGATCACTGCCGCTGCCGTGTGACCTGCCTTATCGGTGCAGTTTCTTCCACAACCGCTTTAAATGCTTTGCGTGATACTGCAAATGGTATTATTGTATTCAACTTTGAAAGTTATGCATCCCATTTGACAAAAAATAAAGTAAGACGCAGGTATAAGTCTGACGACTTGCCAATGCAAATAGATGAAGATTTTATGAAGATTGCGAAATAATAAGTTAAGGTTTTTGAAGAACAGATTAAATCGGCGGCGAAAGGTTTTAAGGTTCCCTTAATCCTATTGAATTCAGGACAGGGTCTGTTTATACTATGATTCATGAGGGCGGGCGCCTGAAAACAGAAAGTGGGGGTATTACATATGGCGGAATTGGTATTGGATAGGATCAGAAAATTACAGCTGGTGCTGTTTGTGGTGGTGATAGTACTGCTTTTCTTCGGAGGCTGTGGAAAACAGGAATCAGGCGGCGGTGCCGAACCGGAAGATAGGACAGTGCCTCTCTCGGGCGGCGTGGACATCAATGCCATGGGAACCGATGAATGGAGAGGGATATCGAATTCGGGAGGAGCGGAAGACCGGGGTGAGACGGAAGGTTCAGGTGACACAAGGGACACGGCGGGAGCAGAGGATCCTTACGGTTCCGGTAATGTGGTGGAGCCGAAAAGGGAGCTGAATCCCGATGCTTCGACGGTGACCTATCAGGGAGCCGCTTTCATGAGTTCCTGCAGAACTATAGGAGGCGACAGCATCTACAATACCGGCTACCTGGGAGAATTTGACGGAAATAGCCCTGCGGGAGGGGATTACTTTGCAGGACGGATTGGCATGGAAGAAGACGCAATACAGCAATTCTCATTGGAAATTCCGGAAGACATGTTTGCATACCGGGGCTGTGTAGACGATCAGGGCAGGTGGCATCTGCTGTTGTCGCAGAGGACGGATGGAACAGTGACATACAGGAAAACGGAGATCTGGGTGATCGACAGAGAGGGAGAATTGGAACAGTCCTTTGACATAACAGAGTGTGCGGGGGAAGGAGTTATAATACCCGGTTGGATGGAAGTCGACCGTGAAGGAAATTATTATTTTGCATCGGGAGGTAAAATCCTGGTGATAAAGGTTGCGGATCAGTCTGCTCAATCTCTCCTTTTCAGTGGTGAGATCATCGGTTTCGGCAGAGGACGCTCAGGGACGCTTTATGGTGTATTCACGGTGGAAGGAAACGATTTCCTGGGTATTGTCGACCCTGGCAGCGGCAGTATCGAAAAATGTGTGGATTTTCCGGAAAACAATGTGCGTCCCAAATTTTCCGTGCTGCAGGGGGGTGCCGATACAGAGCTTCTTCTGGCAAATATGGGAGATGGCATTTGGAGCTATGATGGCACGGAACTGAGACAGGAGATGACTTTGGAGAATATTGTGACAAATGGTCAGGACATTCTGGGCATGGGATTTTTGTGGGACGGCAGGGCGTGTATTATGAGTTATGAGGGCGGACAGTATGTGTTCCACTATGTTCCCGTAGAAATGTGAGAAGAGCAGCACATTGCAAAGAAAGGATCTATAAGAGCCTTTTGGAGATGCGGTTGAGAACTCCCGGGTTTGTACGGGCAAAGTATATCATGTACAGTGAAAACTGCGTAACAGTTCAGTGCCTGCCTGTTACGCAGTTTTCGGAATATAGATATCAGAAGTGCAGTGAAATTATGGAAGGGAGTTATAAATATGATAAGTGGTATACAAAAAAACAGCACGTCGGATGATCAGATACAGAAAAGCAATGCAAAGAGAAACTATATGAAGAAAATGATAGGGTTAAAGGGCTTGTGCTGTTTGTTGGTCATAAATTTTGTCTGTCTCCTTCTCACCGGCTGCCAAGCGGATGGCGGAGTGGATGGGCAGAACAGTGCGGCGGGCGATGCTGCCGACAGTTCATCCAACAGTCCCAACGGACGCCAGGTGGTGACAGCGGTGGTCACACAGCCTGACCGCGCTGTTTTGGAGCGGATCAGCGCCTATAATGAGAGCAGTCCGTCTTACTATGTGGAGATCAGGGAATATGGGGAGGAAGGAACCATTATGGAGGCCGGGGAACTGGAGACACAGCTTACTCTTGACATTTTGTCCGGAAAGGGCCCCGATCTGGTCATATGGGATTCCGGTTCCTACTCTCCTGCCCTGGCTTCGGCAAAGCTGATGGAAAATCTCTATGATCTGATGGATGCGGATCAGGATTTTCACAGGGAAGACTACTATGAGAATATTCTGCAGGCCTTTGAGATGAACGGAGGATTGTATACACTTCCCGTATCGTATTCGGTGGAAACTGTGTGTGGAAAGGCGGAAGAAATAGGAAATGACAGAGGTGTCACAGAGAGCTGGGAGATCGGGGAGATGATAGAAGCCTTCGAAAACAGTCCTCATGCGGAATGGCTTACCTCAAATCATTCCAAAGAGCTTGCGTTCCGATTTGTGTGTCAGGGCTGCATCGATAATTATGTGGACTGGAGCAGCGGAGAATGTCATTTTGATACCCCGGCATTTGTGGAATTGCTGGAACTGTCTGATACCTTTCCTGAGCAGATGATGTTTGACGCGGATTTCTCCTATTATGAAATACTGCGCAGTGGAAAGGTTTTCTGGGAACCTGTTATTCTGAATTCTCCCTGGAGGGTGGCGGACTGGAGGATCAACTACGGTGATGTGGATGTTCTCTGGCCGGGCTATCCGGTGGCAGACGGAGAGAAGGAGATGGGCGGAGGAGTGGCAAACCCTTACGGTGAATGCTTTTCCATATGCCGCAACAGCGGTGATCCGGAAGCGGCATGGGACTTCATCAAGAGCTGTCTCACGGTGGATGCGCAGAGAGAGATGGCGGGAATTCCCCTTTTGAGATCCGTATCAGAGGAGAGGATACAGGAGGCCCTGTCCATAGAGTACGAGACGATCGACGGGATAAAGAAGGAAAAGATCCAATATCGGATCCTGGCTGAGGGTGAAGCGACAACGGAATTATCCTGCATCACGGAGAGAGATGCGGAGATTTACCGCAGTATTATTGAAAATACCCGCCGTAGCTACAGCAATAATCCCGGCATGATGGAGATCATTATGGAGGAGGCGGGAGCCTATTTTGAGAAAGGAAAAGATGCTTCTGCGGTAGCAGGCATTATCCAGAATCGTGTCGGCATATACGTCAGTGAACGTATCAAGTGATGCGGTATCCATTTTCCAGACGGACATCGGAGCGCTGGTCGGTATACCGGGAGCCTCTGCCGCTCCGATGTTGTTCCCACATCTTATTTTCATATGAACTTTCTTAAAGTTTTATAAAAAAATCGCTAAAATTCCTTGAAAATACGCTGTTTTAAAAAATTGTACCCCTGTTTTGAAAAAAATGTACCCTGTGATAATTTGCATGAACCAATACTTTTGATAGAAGAATTGTACCTTGTTGCACCTACCTGTCACATGCTATCGTAGACACCAGAAGGAGGTCAGGGTGCACATGAAGTCAAATAAAGAAAAACCAACTAAATATGTACCACCTAAGAAAAATTTCAAACAGAAAATGATAGACATCTACCATTACAGATGGTTCTATCTCATGTTTCTGCCGGTGTTTCTCTCGTTGCTGATTTTCCATTATTTTCCTATCTATGGTATCAAGTATGCGTTTTACGATTACACGCCGTTCAAACAGCCTGAATGGGTTGGCTGGGAGAATTTCTCTTATCTGTTTTCCAGCGCAAGATTCTGGAGGGCATTCAGAAATACCATAGAACTCAGCTTCATCAAGCTGGTGCTGGGCATGGTATTCAGTGTCGGACTGGCATTGTTGATCGATGAGATCAGAAGTGTTACATTCCGCAAATTGACACAGACTATTGTTTACATCCCTCACTTTATTTCATGGGTGGTTGTAGCATCTATCTTTACTCTGTTCCTGTCACCTCAGTCCGGTATGGTGAATGCGATCATTACCGCTCTGGGAGGGGAATCCATTTACTTCCTGGCAAGCGACAGCTGGTGGAGAGTGGTATTTTATCTCTTGAATCTATGGAAAGAGACAGGATGGGGAACCATAATTTACATAGCGGCTCTGGCCGGTGTGGATCAGGAGATGTATGAGGCGGCGGCGATCGACGGTGCTACCCACTGGCAGAGAGTAAGACATGTTTCCATCCCTGCTATCAGCGTGACGATCCTGACCGTGTTCATCCTGAATCTGGCAAAGGTTCTGAACCTGTTCGACTCCGTATTCGTATTGCAGAATGACAGTGTTATCAAGTCCTCCGATGTAATCGGAACTTATGTATACCGAATGGGTATTGTCAGTGCGAATTACGGTGTATCAACGGCATCGGGTCTGTTTAAATCGGTAATATCCGTTGTGTTGATCACAGTTGCAAATAAGATAAACAAGAAAATCAAGGGGGAGGGAATCTTAGGATGATGACGGAAAAGTTGTCCTTTAAGAAGGGCAAACGTGGAAGAGCTGCTTTTATTATATGTAATACAGTATTTCTGTGCCTCCTGATGCTGATCATGGTCATTCCCCTGTGGAAGGTCATTGTGGATTCACTGGATCCCACATCCGTAGGTATCAGACTCTGGCCGAAGCAGATCAGCTTTTACGCATATAAAACGATCCTGTCGAAGAAATCATTGTATCTGCCTTTCTTTGTGTCCGTCTATACGACGATAGGCGCAACGGCGGTGGGTCTGCTGATGACGACTCTGGCAGCTTATGTTATCCTGCAGCAGGAGATACCTGGCAGAAAGCTGATGATCACATATATTATGTTCACCATGCTGTTCAGCGGTGGTATGATCCCTGCTTACCTGAATATCCAAAAACTGGGATTGATGAACAATCTGCTTGTCATCATTCTTCCTGCAGGTGTAAGCACCTATAATATTGTATTGATGCGAAGCTTTTTCGAGAGCATACCCAGCACGCTTTATGAAGCGGCAGAGCTGGACGGCTGTACTCCTTTGAGGACTTTCTGGAAGATCGTGCTTCCTCTTTCCAAGCCGGCGCTGGCATCCGTAGGACTGTTTATCGCTGTGGGTACATGGAACGAGTATATGCCTTTCATCCTGTATATGCAGGACAACAGCAAGATGAACTTCCAGGTAAAGGTAAGAGAGCTGATCCTTCAGGATGCTCTGGCCGGAACGGCAATCTCCGCTTCGGATGATATGCTGAAGAGTGCGGTGGTAGTAGTTGTAGTATTTCCATTTCTCATTATCTATCCCTTTGTACAGAAGTACTTTACCAAAGGTGTAACGGTGGGCGCTGTCAAGGGTTAAGATATAAATAAAAGGAGGATTAATATGAAAAGAAATGTGACAAAGAAACTGGTAGCAGTTGCTCTGGCATCTGCTATGGCAATGACAGCTGCGGGCTGCGGTGGCGGAGATGATGCTGCATCAAACAACAGCAGCACTCCTGCAAGCTCTGATGCGGCAAGCACTCCTGCAAGCTCCGAAGTGGCAAGCTCTGATGCGGCAAGCAGCGAGGCTCCCACTGAGGTCGCTAAGCCTGACACCATCTCATGGTGGACCCATGACGGTCTGAACGAGGAGAACGGTTCTGAGCAGTGGTTTGCTGAGTTTGAGAAATTTACCGGTATCCATCTGGATCATCAGTTCATTCCTAACAATGAGTATTATGATAAGTTGAAGCTGGCATTTGCTTCCCATGAAGTTCCCGAAGTATTTGACTTAAACGGCGCTAATCTGGCACTGTATGCTTCTCAGGGCGCTATCAAGGATCTGACTCCTTATATCAAGGCTTCCGGTCTCTGGGATAAGGTTGATCCTGAAATCTGGGATGCTATCGCGATCGATGGCAAGGTTTATGCTGTTCCCAAGGAAATTCCTTCCGCAGCATGTACTTATGTGCGTGGCGACTGGCTGGAGCGGCTGAATATGGAAGTTCCCAAGACTTATGATGAGTTCCTTGACATGATCCGTCGCTTCAAGACTGAGATTCCCGAGTGTGAGATTGGTCTGACAGCACCCGGTGTAAAGAGCCCTCAGAACCTGCCTGAGTTCTATCAGGGAGCACAGTTTGGCTTCTATAGAGAGAACGGTGAGTGGAAAGACGGTTTTGCACAGCCTAACATGGCAGATGCAATGCAGAGAATGCAGGACGCTTATAAGGAAGGCCTGCTGGATATGGAAATCATTACCAACACCACCTCTACCTGCCGTGACGCATGGTATGAAGGTAAGGTAGGTGTATTCAACTACTGGTCCGGTAAATGGGGCGGCACTCTCCAGGAGAGACTGGAAGCTAACAATGAGGGTGCTATCGCACTTGCGATCAATCCTATTGACGGCGCTGTTTACTCCTTTGCAACCCTGAGCGGTCTGTGTATTTCCGCTGACGTGAGCGACGAGAAGGCAGAGCAGATCTTCAAGTATTTCTTCGAGTATATGCATGATGGTGGAGAAGGCCAGCTGCTGTTCCAGAGCGGTGTTGAAGGCGTTCACTGGGAGCAGGACGGCGACAATGTGAAGCCTCTGCCCAACCTGGCTGATCCCAGCGCAGTTACCACCAGCGTATGGATCACTCCCTGGTTGTCCCTTACTCCCATGGAGCTGACCGACAAGAAGGTGGCACAGGCTGACGCGGTTGTAAACTCTCTTGCAATTACTGACGCAGTTGCAGTACAGACTCCTATCACTCCTGTATCTGAGACTCTGAACATGATCACTTCCGATCTGGAACTGGAGAAGGCAGATATCCTGGCTAAGGTAGTTATGGGTGAAATGACTGTTGAGCAGGGCGTTGCCGCTTACGCAGAGGTTGCTGATGAGCTGAATGTACAGAAGGTTCTGGACGAACTGAACGGTAAATAAGCCTCCCGAGCTTTAAAAAGCTTATAAATATTTTCAGATGTTCCCTGCGGTGTAATGCTGCAGGGAATATCTTTTGGGGAAAATTCCGGGTCGCCTAATTCAGGTCCGGTATGGTATAATGAGTATCAGCAGGAAAGATGCAGGGTATTGGGCTGATATACATGTATAAAAGAGGTTTTGGAGGATTGATATGAGCAGATTATGGTATAAAGCTCCCGCAGCAGAGTGGGAGGAGGCGCTTCCCATCGGAAACGGCAGACTGGGGGCAATGGTTTACGGAGGGACGGATCGGGAACTGCTTCAGGTCAATGAAGAGAGCATATGGTACGGCGGCGCAGTTGACCGGCTGAATCCTGATGCAAAGGAATATCTTCCCCAGGTAAGAGAATTTCTGAAAAACGGCCGGATCAGCAGGGCGGAGAAATTAATGGAGACGGCTCTGTCGGGCTGTCCGGACAGTATGCACTCCTACCAGACGCTGGGGGAGGTACAGTTTTACTTTGATGATATCCCCAATGCCAGAGAACGAAAGAGCGGAAAAGCGGGAACAATGGTACTCTGCGAGGGAATGACAGAGTACGAGAGAAGTCTTTCATTGGATACGGCAGTCACAGAGTGCAGCTTTCGCAGCGGCAATACTTTATATAGAAGAGAATACTTTGCTTCACATTCCGCAGACTGTATCATGATGCGATTTACCGCGGAAGGGGAGGGAACGGTAGATTTTCTTGCCAGGCTTCGCCGCGGGAAGTGCTTTGACGGCGTGAAAAAGCTTGGAAATGATGGTATAATGCTGTATGGAAATCTGGGCAGGGGCGGCTATGAGTTTGCCATGGCACTCCGCGCTAAGGTAACGGGGGGAACGGTAAAAGCGGTTGGAGAGTGTCTTCAGGTAGAAGGTGCCAGGGAGGTGACGCTCTATTTCACCGCGGACAGTACTTATCATTATGGCGGTGAGGAGAGAGATTCCTATGTGGAGACTTACCTGGAGAGATGTGCGGAAGAAAATACGGCACCTGCGTCAGGATATGGAGAAGGGCTGTCTGTATCAGAGCAGAGAGAATATGGATATCAGAAGGCGCTGCAGGCATTTTTAACGGAAAAGATCATGGAACGTTTTGACCGGATAAAGGATATTTCTTATGCGGCACTGTTGGAGGAGCATATAAAAGATCATGAGACTCTGTATAACCGCTTTGCCTTTGATATAAAAGAGACGGACAGCCATGCGGATCAGCCCACAGATGTTCGTCTGCAGCAGGTACAACGGGGTAAAACGGATGTGGGATTGATGAAACTGCTGTCTGATTACGGCAGATATCTGACCATAGCATGCAGCAGGGAGGGGGGACTGCCCTCCACGCTTCAGGGGTTGTGGAATAAGGAATTTTTCCCTCCCTGGGACAGCAAATATACGATTAATATCAATACAGAGATGAACTACTGGCATGTGGAGAGCTGTAATCTGTCGGAATGTCATCTGCCATTGTTTGACTTGTTGGAAATGGTGCGGCGAAACGGCAGAAGGACAGCCCGGGAGATGTATGGATGCAGAGGCTTTGTGGCTCATCACAATACCGATATCCGCGGAGATACGGCGCCACAGGATATCTGGTATCCCGGCACTTACTGGACGCTGGGAGGCGCATGGCTGAGCACTCATCTCTGGATGCACTATCAGTATACGCAGGACAGGGAATTTTTGAAGAGGGCCTTTCCCGTCATGGCGGAGGCGGCGCTGTTTTTTGTGGATTTTCTGACGGAAGAAGGGGATTATCTGGTGACAAATCCTTCTGTCTCCCCGGAGAACAGCTACCGGCTGCCGAATGGAGAGGCGGGAGCCTGCTGTGTCGGAGCCACAATGGATAACCAGATTCTCAGGGATCTGTTTCAGGGCTGTGCAGGCGCGTGGAAAGCACTGGGAGAAGAAGCACCGGAGAACTGCCGCATTGAGGGAGTGGAAGATATTGCCGTTTTGATGAAACAGATTGCCCAATGTGAGAGCCGACTGATGCCCACGAAGATCAGCCCCGTGACAGGTGCCGTTATGGAGTGGATGGAGGACTATGAGGAAGTGGATCCGGGACACCGCCATATCTCACATTTGTACGGATTGTATCCTGCAGGACAGATTACCGTGGACGGTACACCGGAGCTGGCGGAAGCGGCGAAAAGGACCCTGGAGCGGCGTCTGTCAAATGGCGGCGGACATACGGGATGGAGCAGGGCATGGATCACGAACCATTACGCAAGTCTCTGGGATGGGGAGAAGGCATATGAAAGTATAGAAAAAATGCTGGAATTATCCACTTATCCCAATCTTTTTGATAAGCATCCGCCCTTTCAGATAGACGGGAATTTCGGTATCTGCGCGGCCATGAACCGTATGCTGGCGCAGAGCAGTGAGGACAGAGTCGTTCTGTTGCCTGCACTGCCTGTGCAGTGGGAGGCGGGTTCTGTGAGAGGACTTCGCCTTGTGGGAAACGCGGAGCTTTCCATGACCTGGGAGAAGGGTAAGATTGTGTCTGCCGGGATAGTGGCACATTCCGATTACCGCACGGTTGTGATGTATGAAGGACAGAGCAGGGATATTGTGTTAAAGGCCGGAGAAAGCCTGAAATTGTGCTGACAGAAAGCGGTCAGGGGTGCAGTGCCGGTGCAAAATATATATAAGAAAATGGGAGAATCACATGAAAAAGCTAATGAGAAATTCCATTTCCAGGTTTCTGGTATCATACATAATGGTATTGGTAGTGCCTCTTTTGATCGCTACGATAGGGTTTCAGATTGCTTTTCGCATTGTGGAGGATAATCTGAAGGTGACACACATTAATATGCTGCAGAGAAGTGCGGACATTATCGAGAATGAACTGGTGGATGTGGAGAGCGTGGCGCTTCAGATAGCCAGTGACAGTACGATCCTGGAGATGGCATCCAAGAAGAGGGGGGACAGTAACTATATTCTGCCGGCGATGGATGCCCTGGAGAATTTTACCCTGTATCTGAATTATAAGGATATCGATCTCCTGGATTCGGACAAGGCATATATATATTTGGGAAATACCGATCTGGTGCTTTATGAGAAGAGCTATTATAAGCCGGAGATTTTTCGCATTTACCTGAAAAACTGGGGCATCGATTTTGACGAGTGGTGCGCGGAGATGGCGCAGGCGGATGCCCTGGATTCCAATTTCCGCAGGAACGGTGACGGTTTTGAGTATGTCTTTCCCTTTTCCAGGCAGATGTTCGGTGAGAAGCAGGGTGTGATCGTCCTGCGGGTAGACGGGGATGTGGTTGCCCGGAAAATGGAATTTATCAACAATCTCGAGAGCAGGGAAATGTACATGGTGGAGATCCTGGATGAGGCGGGAGAGCAGCTGTGGGCATCCCATCTGGCAGAGGAATTTCCGGAACTCAGCTTTGAAGAGTTGGAGAACAGTTATCTGGAAAAGGACGGAATGAGCATCATCATAGCGAAGTCCGATAAGGTGGATTTGTATTATGTGCTGGTACTGCCGGTGAAGGAAAGCCTGGCACAGCTGGCTGCCCTGAAAAATATCGTAATGCTTTTGATGATTGCGGCTACGGTGGTAGGCGGCGTCCTGGCTCTGATCCAGGCGGTGAGTAAGGGAAAGCCTGTGGATGAGGCATTACAGGCGCTGACTCCGGAGGGAGAGCAGCCGGAGCGTTACGCAAACCTCGGCACGGCAGTGTCCGAGATTGTAAAACGGCATGAGAATGTATTGCAGGAAATAGAACAGAATAAGATCACGCTGAAAAAGAATTTCTTTGATGAGCTTCTGAAGGCAGAGTTCAGCACGGAGGCACAGCTGCGGGGCGGTGCGGAGAAGGCGGGAGTGGATATTGACAATCAGTTCTACCAGACCGCATATATCCAGCTGTTTTCAGGGAATGACTTTGCCACTGTGGACGCACAGACCATGAATGAGATCAGAGTGTTGTCGCAGCTGATGAAAAATCATCTCAGGGAAATCTGCGTGAACAACGTATGGTTTCACAAAAAGAACTATAATTCGGAGATAGCGGTCTTTGCCATTGACAATATGGAGGAGGATGTCTTTGATATTATCAGGCAGACCAAGGAGTGGATCATGCGGGAATGCCATATTGAGATCACCAGCGGTATCGGCGGAACGTGTAATAATTTGCTGTTGATCTGGCGTTCCATGGAGGAGGCAAGAATTGCCCTTGAAAATTGTACCAGAGAAAATCCGGTGGTTTCCTACAGGGCGGAACTGATAAAAAGTGATGAGTGTTATTTCCCTTCTATCGCGGCGGATAAACTGGAGGAGAGCATCCGTTCCGGTCAGTGGCAGGAGACGAAGGATATCCTGGCGCTGCTGGAGACGGAGAACTGTGTCAATAGGAAACTGCGCCGCACTCAATTTATCAAATTGAATCAGAAGTTTATGGACGTATTGGGGGGGGCATGTAGTAAGGAAGAACTTCAGGAGAAGGCATTCTGGATCAATGAAGTGCTCATGCAGCCGGAGATCTCCGAGCAGGAATACTTCCAGAGACTGCGGCAGTTATACCGCAAGGTATGCAATGACAATGTGGAGAAAAAGCAGGAACAGAAGAGCCGCATGGTGGAGGAGATAAAAGATTACATCAGGGAGCATTACTGCGAATCCGATATGGGGCTGACCAGAGTGGGCAGTGAATTCCGTGTCTCTGAGAGCTACCTTTCCACTTTGTTCAAGGAGCAGTCCGGAGGGAATTTCGGTGATTTTCTGGAGACTCTGCGCATTGAAAAAGCATGTGAACTGCTTCAGGATAAGACGATCATTGTGAGTGAAGTGGCTGAGGAAGTGGGATACAACAGCGTGCAGTCTTTCCGGAGGGCATTTAAACGTGTAAAGGGTGTGAGCCCTAAGGAGCAGCGTGAAATGAGTGAGAAGAGCTTTTAAATAAATAGACTCTCGGAATCTCTTTGTGCCTGATTTTGCGAGAAGATATTTTGTTGGTTGCACACAAATTTATGAGGCGTATGTGGAACGTACGTTGATTAATTTGCGTGCAACCGGCGGAAAATCGGCCGCAAAGGCATGTGCAAGGGAGATTTCGAGAGGCTATATAAAAGAAACGGAGGAACAGGATGAAAGATTTATTTGAAATGATCAGAGAGCAGGATCTGGATGCTCTGAAAGAATTTCTGGTGGAATATCCCAGAGGGCTGGATGTGCAGACGGAGGACGGCGTGTGGGCGCTCCACGAGGTGATGGCACAAGGCGGTCTGGAGATGGCGAAGTATGTCACGGAATATGCCATTGTCAATATGAACCTCATTGACCGTCAGGGAAATACGGTGCTTCATCATGGGGTGAAGTCCGGAAACCTGGACCTGGTGAAGTATCTGGTGGAACGTGTGGATTCCCCCATTGGACAGGCGAACCTTCATGGTGTGACGCCCTTTGACCTTGCCGTGTCTCTGGAACTTAAGGAAATACAGTCGTATTTTGAGGGCAGGCTGGGGGCTTCGGCGGAGGAACTGTATCATAATCCCATCTGCCGTGGTATGCACCCGGATCCCTCTATTGTAAGGGTGGGAGAGGATTACTATATGGTGAACTCTTCCTTTGTGTTCTTTCCCTGCATTCCCATCTCTCATTCCAGAGATCTGATCCACTGGGAGGTGATTGGTCATGCCATTACCAACCCCGACTGGGCAAGACTGAAAGGCCTGGAGGGCGGCAGAGGATACTGGGCGCCGGACATTTCTTATAATGAAGGGAAATTTTATATCACGGCTACATACCGCCTGAATGAGGGCGGACTGCCCCAGAGGCTGCAAATGGTGACTTCCTCCGAGAAACCGGAGGGACCGTACTGTGAACCTGTGTTTCTGGAAGAGGAGGGAATCGATCCTTCCATCTTCACCGACCTGGATGGCAGAAGGTATATGCTGCTGAACCGCGGAGCCAGGATCTTCGAGATCAGCAAGGACGGCAGAGAGATTCTCTCAGAGCCGAAGCTGCTATGGTACGGCCAGAATAAGAAGGCCTCCGAGGGACCTCATCTGTTATATAAGGACGGCTACTATTATCTGTTCATGGCGGAGGGCGGTACAGGCATGGGGCATCGCATCACGGTAGCGCGTTCCAGGGAGCTGATGGGCGTTTACGAATCCTGTCCCTATAATCCGATCCTCCGTCAGTGGGATGACAAGAGGCTGATCCAGTGTAGCGGTCATGGTATGCCTGTGGAGACTCAGGACGGAGACTGGTATATGGTTTACCTGTGTAACCGTATCAGCACATCCGGGTATGCGGTTCTGGGCAGGGAGACCAGTCTGGATCCCATCACATGGACGGCTGACGGCTGGCCGCTGGTCAATTCTCTGAAGGGACCTTCCGAATTGCAGAAGAACCCCGGGCTTGCCTGTGGGAATGCTGTCAGTGCGGGAGGTGTGGATAAAGGCGGCAGCAATGCCGGCGATATCTGGAGTGAATGGATGACAGTCCGCGGGGCTTTGGACGGAAGTTATGAAACGCAGGATAGGGAGATTGTGATCCGTGGCAACGGCCTGGATCTGAACAGCCTGGATTACGGAACGCTTTTGGTAAAGCCGCAGGAGGAATTCTGTTTTGAAATCTGTGGAAAAGTATGTGTGGAAAAGGGGCAGTCTGTGGATAAAAGCAGTGCGGATGGCGGTCAGGCTGTGGATAAGTCCTGCGAAAAATCGGCGGCGGCAGGAAGAGATGGTACGGTTCCGGAAAGCGCTGACTGGGATGCCGGCCTGACCTGCTATTATGATGAGAACAGTTATCTGAAGCTGGCGCTGGCCTGTCATAGTGGACAATTGGGAATTCTCTCAGCAGAATATGTGGATGACCGCTATGTGACAGAAGAATTTATTCCGCTGGAAACGGAGTGCATGGAGGCCGAGTTTAAGATCGTTACAGATCATTTAAGGCGTACCTTGTATTTCAGGCAGAATGATGAATGGAAACAGACAGCAGTTTTCGAAGATACTTCGTATCTGAGCAGCGAGGGATTGAAGAAAGGAAAGCGCTTTACCGGAGCCACCGCGGGAATCTATGTGAGCGGATGTGTGACAGCGCGATTTGCAGAATGTGAGTGGAAATACCTGTAACGGCAAAAGAACTGCCCCATAAAAGGGAGGATGCCAAGGAACTGAAGTTCCTTGGCATTTATTATGAAAAAGTTATTTAGTAAACAGTTAACTGTGTTTGGCTTTTTGTCTGTTGTTCTTATAAACATAGTATACGTGAAATTAATGTCTAAAGAATGATGAAGTATTAAAAAAATCTTGAATGATTTATGAACAAAATATGAATGTCATTTTCTCCTTTCCAATACTTCCCTGAAATGATCTGCTTTTTTGATCTCCCGAATGATCTCTTCTTCCGCCTCACTGCCGGAAGGGTCTTTCTGGCTGTTCAGAAGGCAATCCATGATCTCAATGATCTTCGGAAGATAAGCAATGGAACAGCCTTTGCGCAAGGTTCGCTTTACCATATCTGTCAACCGGCTATAGGATATCTTTTCGGGAACAACGCCTTCTGTCAGGACAGGATATTTTATCTTCAGATTATCAACCAGCGCCTTTAACAGATCCGGATTGATGATTTCAAAATATTTTTCCTGAATACATTCGCCAAGCTTTTCCACAATGTAATGCAGTGTATTTTCCCCGGTAGATCCGAGTGTCTCCGAATAGAGTATATTTTGGTATGACAAGATCATAAATTCCTTTGATTCCAGTCTCAGTTCATCTCTGATTCGAAAAACAGGCAGCAGAAATCCTCCATGGGACAATTTGAGCCGCAGTGCCCTGATTTCATCCACATACTTTTGGTCTGAAAATTGGGAAACCAGGTCTTTTCCGAATACGAGTTCCAGCGGCTGCAATGTATTTCTGAGGTTTTCTCCTATGACACGCTGGAACTCACAATCACCGTTTTCCAGAACATTTTGCTGGCTGATGCCCAGCAGATAATCAGTACTGATCTCCAATATGCGGGCGATATCAGGCAGTATTGATGTATCAGGAAGGCTCATTCCCCGCTCCCATTTGCTCAATGCCTGCGGAGTGATGCCGAGTTTGTATGCAAGCTCCTCCTGTGTCATGTTTCTGTTTTGGCGGCAGACAGATAATCTGCTGCCGACCTGCTGCATTTCGTTTACTTTGTTGACCATTTTACCTCTTCTCCTTCCTTTTGATTTTGGGTTTTCATTACTTCTCATGCTGTACCCATCACAAACCCCCTGCCCTGTGATCAATGGTTGGATTTTCTATTGGGCTTCGCAATTACAGAATAACAGAAAGGGAAACAGGTGTAAAACAACTGACAGTTTACCAGCCGATAAACCGGTGCCTGTGTGGCGGATCACAGATTACTGTTCACTCAGCCACAGCTTTTCCGGCTTCGGACAGGAAGGGCCTTTGTTGACTTTCTGTAGAATTCTGGATATAATACCGATTAAGTGGTCACATAATAATATGGAAAAGATATGAGGAGTTTATGAAAGACAGGACAGAAAAAATGATCTCATGCCTTTATGGTGCGGGAAATTATGTGGTGAAGATCGTTGGCAGTTTTATATTCCTCCTGCTGACCTGGTATTCTTTGCGCTATACATATTACATGAAGCCGGGAGGTGAAATAATACCAGTCAATATGGAGGATTCCATGCTGTGGAATCTTCTGGGGCTGGCGGCGGCATTTGGTGTACTCATTCTGCTGGAAATGCTGGAGAAGCGCACGAACGGAAAAGTACATATCATCCTGCGCAGAGCGTCGCTTTATATGGCTGTGCTATGGGTGGGCGTCGCAGGTTTCTGGTGGATATTTTCTGCTGACAGGGTGCCGGAAGGCGACCAGGCATTTATATATGGAGCAGCTTCTTATTTTATAGAAGGAAATTATGAGCACCTCTCCGGTCCGGGAGCTTATTGTGGAATATTTCCCTATCAGCTTGGCCTGATCGTGTTGGTGGAGCTTCTGTTCGTTGTGGTGGGGACTTATAATTATTATGCTTTTGAATATCTGTGTGCTGTTCTGGCCATGGGTATTGTGTATCTGGGATACCGGATCGTGTCGGAGCTGACGGATCATACGGCTACAGTTGTTGCATACAATCTTCTGATGATGGGCTGCCTGCCCTTGATCTTTTATACTTCGTGGGTATACGGGGATGTTCCGGGTGTCTTTTTTACACTTTTGGCGGGCTGGATGCTTCTGAAATACTGCAAGGGAGAAAAAAGGCGTTATCTGGTTGTGATCGTGTGTGCACTGGTATTTTCCATGCTGGTCCGTATACATTCCCTTATTCTGTTGGTGGCATTAGGAATTGCGGCGGTGCTGTATGCCCTGAAGCGGAAAGATCTGAAGATCGTGCTTGCATTCCTTTTGACAGTGGTGCTTACTTATGGGACTTATCAGGGAATATACAAAATATATGAGATTCGTTCCGGATATGAACATTATGATGGAATTCCCATTGTGACCTGTATTGCCATGGGAATGCAGGAGTCAAATGAAAGCTACGGCTGGTATAACGATTACCCAAAGCAGGTTGCCTGGGAGAATGAATATGACTATGACCGGACTGTTGCGGCAGCAATGGAAAACCTGCGGGAGAGACTGCAGTTCTTCCGGGAGAATCCTGATTATGCAAATTTGTTTTTCCGTGAAAAGATCCTTTCCCAGTGGAATGATCCTCTATATCAGTCCTTGTATTATAATACGAGATACCGGGAAGAACTGAAACCGGATGCGGGATCGCTGGCAGCCAGGCTGAGCGGGGACTTACACTTCGTGGTAGTGTTTGTCAGTGACCGAATACAGTTTATCGTGTTTTTCGGAATGTTGTGCTACTTTTTCTTTTTGGTGAAAAAAGACAGTAATATTTTGCAGCATGTATTCGCCATTACTATCATTGGAGGGTTTTTGTTCAGCGTGATCTACGAGGCAATGGGCAGATATATATTCCCATACTATGTGATGATGTTCCCGTTTGCGGTTTATGGCAGCGAACAGGCGGTGAAGAAGGCTGGAGCTGCATTACAGAAGGCGTGTCGGTATCTTGGGAGCAGAAAGAGCAGTAAACAAAGTCCCACAGGCCGATAAGGGAAGGCCTATGGGACTTTCTGCCGTTATTACCGCGAGCAAACATTGCTCGCAGAGCAATGGACCAAGTCGGCGTAGTTGACCTGTTTCCGCTGCTTCAGAACTTTTCCGGTTCCGGGTATTCTACACCGAAAGTATCAACGGTAACACTCTGCATCACCTGATCTTCCAGTGGTTTGTCAGAGAAATCGGTAGCTGTCTCAGCAATGCGGTTCACCACATCCATACCTTCTATTACTTTCCCAAACGCCGCATAAGCGCCGTCCAAATGGGGGCTTGTCCTGTGCATGATGAAGAACTGGCTGCCTGCGGAATTGGGATCCATGGATCTTGCCATGGACAGAACACCTTCGGTATGCTTTAAAGTATTCTCCACTCCATTCTGGGAAAATTCGCCTTTGATACTGTAGCCGGGATCCCCCGCGCCGGTGCCGTCAGGACAGCCCCCCTGGATCATGAAACCTCTGATAACACGATGGAAGATCAGACCGTCGTAGAATTTCTTATTGATCAGGCTGATGAAATTGTTGACGGAAATGGGCGCTACATCAGGATACAGCTCCAGCTTTATAATGCCTCCGTCTTTCATTGTAACAGTAACTACGGGATTTTTTTCCATATTAAGCTTCCTTTCTGATTTTACAATCCGTCCCTACTTTTTGTTTCGGGACTGTTCTTATTTCGATCCGTTCCTTTCAGGCCTGTTCCGCACACAGGCAATTATTCCGCTGCAAAGCGCAAGGCCTCGCCTGACTCATTGCCTGCGGGAATCAAAGCATACTTCACTCATAAGATGATACACAAAATAAGGTATATGTGCAAGTACCTTTTCTCAGTCTGTCAAATCAATAAAAAATATAGTATAATTATGACCGTGAGAAGCTAATTAATAAACAGGAGAGACAGGGAAGTTGTATTACTATAAGGAATATCAATTGGATATAGATGGAACAGAACATACATTTGTGGTTACGGACTGTGCGAACCGG
Organism: uncultured Lachnospiraceae bacterium; assembly: GCA_947177885.1. The sequence continues at coordinate 21,399 of CAMWWF010000002.1, read as the reverse complement.
GCGCGTGAGCTGCGGGCTGCGGGGGTGCCGGTGGCGGTCTGTCTTCATCCGGATAATGGGGATCAGGATCTGTCCGATTTTCTTTATGCGTTGGAAGATCCCGAAGACATCGACATGGACTATATGAAAAAAGTCTGCCGCAGACTGCTGGGGCTGCCATGGACTATTCTGGAAACGGAGCGATGCCTGATCCGGGAGACCACCGTGGAAGATGTGGAGGAATTCTACGAGATATATAATCATCCCATGATCACCGCATTTATGGAAGATCTTTATCCGGAGAAAGAGCAGGAGAAGGAATATATCCGGCAATACATTGAAAAGGTATATACTTTCTGGGAGTTCGGTGTCTGGACCGTGGTGGAAAAGGAAAGCGGCGCTGTGATCGGCAGGGCGGGTTTCTCTTGCAGGGAAGGATTTGAGGAGCCTGAGATCGGCTTTATCATAGGAGTTCCCTGGCAGCGAAGGGGCTATGCGGAGGAGGTCTGCCGGGCTGTTCTGAATTATGGTAAAGAGACGCTTGGTTTTGGTGCGGTGCAGGCACTTGTGCGCCCGGGGAATGATGCTTCTGTAAATCTATGCAGAAAGCTGGGTTTTTATAATGTGGGAGTTATCAATATTGAGGGGAAGGAACATTACAGATACATGACGGCCTTTGACTCCCGGTAGATCAATTCATTCCCCTGTATCTCATACATAGGTTTATATGCATAGTTCCACAGGCCTGTATAATTAAGGCTTGTGGAATTATTTATGTCCGCCTTTACGGGCTTTTACGCGGGTTCGTGATCCCGTCATTTCAAAAATGATCGTTCCGATCTGCATAAAAAAAGAACGAATGCAACATTCTGTACCAGAAAGTTGCATTCGCAAAAAAGCAGGGATCGCTGGAAGCGACAAGGAGGTTGGCATGTTAAGACTGACAGTAAGTACGGAAGAATATCTGATGATCGGCGAGGACATCAGGCTGGTGTTTTTGGGCGGGACGGGAAAGCATTTGAGAATTATGGTGGATGCCCCCAGGGATAAGAATATCATCAGGAGTACGGTGCTGGAAAAGAACATCACAGATCCGGAGGAAAGGGCAAAGCTTCCCAGATATTATGCGGAGCAGGAGCATCCCGAGAAATATGTGAAGAAGGCAGATGCGAAGAAGGATACAAAAGCAGGGGCGAAAAAGAGCAATGCCGCAGAGATGAGAAAACCGGAGACTCATTCCATCAGGTAATAACCGGACGGCCCGGCTCCACAGTCAGGGGCCCGGCAGCGGGGCAGGATTGTCCGGTCATTATACAGGCGTCCCCGTGAAGAATGCATACACGATGCGAGACGCATTCAAATGCAGGATGTGCGGGGATGCAATAGCAACAGAAAAATAAGGATCATAAACAGATCACACCGATGTAAACGGATTTACATCAGGTAAAGCCAAGGAGGTAAAATTATGGTAGTACAGCACAATTTAACAGCAATGAACTCTAACAGAATGCTTGGTCTGACCACCGCGTCACAGGCAAAGTCCACCGAGAAGTTATCATCCGGTTATAAGATCAATCGCGCGGCAGATGACGCGGCAGGTCTGGCAATTTCCGAGAAAATGAGACGCCAGATCAGAGGTCTGACCCAGGCTTCTCTGAACGCACAGGATGGTATCAGTGCAGTACAGACTGCAGAAGGTGCGCTGACCGAAGTACACGATATGCTCCAGAGAATGAATGAGCTGGCAACCAAGTCCGCAAACGGAACCAACTCTGACGAGGAGCGCGCTTATATCCAGAGCGAGGTTGACGCCCTGATCGATGAGATCGACCGTGTGTCCGAGACCACAAAGTTCAATGAGATTTATCTGCTGAAGGGTGCACAGGATGCCAACGGAACGCCTGCGGAGACACCGGCTGTTAAGCAGACGGTTACCATGAATGATGCAGCAAAGAAACTGATGGAAATGCAGATCACTGTCAAGGCAGGGCAGGACGCGTATGGTGTAGGCGAGACAGACGCTGTTACGGCTTCCACTGGAGCTGCTGCGGCATCCATGGCATTAGATACAGCAACACTTGGAGCAAATAAATTATTCGTAAGCCCCACTGGTGGCGGTACGGCGGCAACGGATCATGTGGAAGTGACAGATGCAAATCTTGCTACTTATTTTGATCTGGCCGATGATGGGACTGTTACCGCAAAGGCAGGTCTGACTTTTGTGACGGCAGGAAATGCTACACTCGAAAATGCAGGCGGTGGAACGACTTCCAATGGTACAGATGTAGTGAAAGGTACAGCGGCATCAGCAGCAACCACCGGAACTGTTGACAAGTATGTGGAGTTAGACGCTGGCGGCAACTTGAAGTATAAGGACGGCGCAATGCTGTACAAGGTGCCTGCAGATAAGAACGGCGAACATGGCGATCAGGTGGTGAATGACACCGCGAATAAGATTGACGAAAAAGACCTGGGCAACTACTTTGAGGCAAAGGGAACACCTATCCGTACCGGAAATACGACTACATCTCCGGCTCTGGCAGAAGATGCGGATATGTCAGCTTACTTTGATGAGTATGGTGTATACAAGGGAGGTCTTTACCTGGAAGATGCCGATAGATCATTTTGTCAACTTCTCATGATCAAAAATTTTTCCCTGTGAGGAAAAGCTTTTTCCGTCAAATGATGCAAAAATGATTGAAATCTGATGCCAATATGTGGAAATTCTGATGCACATTTTGTGCATTGCCATTCTATGATTATTCTCAGAATACGAGTCATGTAGTGATATTCCAAGGAGGTCCGCAATGAACATTACGAGAGAAGAAAGCTTTATGAGACAGTGCAGAAAGTGGATATGCTGTATTCTGGCGCTGCTGCTTTTTGTTGCAAGCTGTCCGGCCGTCTGTGCCGCGGAGAAAAATAATTCAGGCGGCAGTAACGGTAGTGGCAACAGCGGTGACGCCAGTGCCGTTGCCGGTGATGATACCAACGACACTGACGAAGCGGAGGAAGGTGAGGAGGACAAGCTTCTTGCCCCCTATTTTATCATCCGGGGCGCGGAGGACGATGCTTCCTCCGTGGAACATTTTCCCCTGAGATCAACCGATGTGGTCACAAATATTAATGGTATGATCGCCGAGACATATGTGACACAGACCTATGTGAACGAGGGCGATACCCCTATAAATGCCAGCTATGTATTTCCCACTTCTTCCGGTGTCACTGTCCATGGAATGACAATGGTGATCGGCAATGAGAAGATCACTGCCCAGATCAAAGAGAAAGAGGAAGCGAAAGTGGAGTATGAGGAGGCCAAGAGTGAAGGCAAGAGCGCTTCCCTGATGGAGCAGAAGAGACCCAATGTGTTTACCATGGATGTGGCGAATATCATGCCCGGGGACACTGTTAATATAGAGTTGCATTACACGGAACTGATCACGCCCAGAGAACATATCTATGAATTTGTGTTTCCTACGGTTGTGGGGCCCCGTTTTGCTCCGCTTGCAGCATCTGACAGTGATGAGGGAAGTTCCACATCTGACAGTGACAGGGAAAACTCTTCGTCTGACAGTGATAAGGTAAGTTCCGCATCTGACAGTGACAGGGAAAATTCCCCGTCTGACGGCGGCAGGGAAGATACGGTATCCGACGGCAACGGAAGCGGTATGGTGTCCGGCAGTGACAGGGCTGGCGGCAATGACAATCATTTCTCTGGTGCAGACGGAGACTCCAAAGCAAATGGTAAATCCGGTGAGACCGGTGCCGGCGGAGAAGGTTCCGGTGATTCCGATGACGACTGGATCGCGAGTCCGTATCTGGCGGCCGGTACGACGCCTCCAGGCGACTACAATATTACCGTGAATCTTTCCACAGGCGTTCCCATTGCTGAGGTGACAAGCAAAACACACGCGATCCGCATCAATAAAACGGATGATTCCACCGCGCAGATCACACTGGCCGATCCGGACAATTATGCGGGAAACAGAGACTTTATCTTAAAATATAGGCTGACCGGTGAAGCGATCCGGAGCGGACTTGTTCTATCAGGCAGCAGGGCATCCAATGAAACTTCGCAGGCTGAAAATTTCTTTATGCTGACGATACAGCCTCCCGAGAGATATGACCCGGAGGATATTCCTCCCAGAGAATATATTTTTGTGCTGGATGTCTCCGGTTCCATGTTCGGTTATCCTCTGGATACTGCCAAAGAGCTGATCCGGGATCTGGTCACAAATCTGAATGAGAAGGATACCTTCAACCTGATCCTGTTTGCCAATGACTCCACCCTGCTTTCTCCCAATTCACTTTCTGCCACTGCACGAAATATCAGGGCGGCTACTGAGATGATCGATGAACAGGAAGGCGGCGGAGGGACTTCACTGCTTCCTGCGCTGGAGGAGGCCATAGCCATACCCAAGGAGGAAGATACGGCCCGAAGTATTGTTATCATAACTGACGGATATATTTCCAATGAAAGCGAAATCATTTCCTGCATTACCGAAAACATGGACAGTGCCAGCTTCTTCTCCTTCGGCATCGGAAGCTCGGTCAATGATTATCTGATCAAACAGATTGCGGGCTGCGGGCTGGGAGAATCTTTCATTGTGACGGACAGCGAAGATGCGGCGGAGTCAGCAGCGACTTTCCGCACTTACATAGAAGCTCCTCTGCTCACGGATATTGCGATCACTTACAGAGGCTTTGAGGTCTATGATGTGGAGCCTTCCGTGCCATCTGTTTTATATGCGGCTCAGCCCATTGTATTCTTCGGCAAGTGGCGGGGAAAACCCGGCGGGACCATTACCATAACCGGCAAAGCGGGTGACGAAGAATATATCCAGGAGATCCCTGTGAGCAATGTGACGGTGGATATGGAGAGCGAAGCCATCCGATATCTGTGGGCGAGAACCCGTCTGGACAGGATCGCGGGGTACGGCAGTATCCGGAATGATGAGTCGGTGAAAGATGAGATCACACAGCTCGGTCTGGAGTATAATATGGTCACACCATATACTTCCTTTGTAGCAGTCTCCGAGATCATACGGAATACGGAGGGAGAAAGCACGGATGTGGATCAGGCGCTTCCCCTGCCCCAGAGAGTATCGGGGCTGGCTGTGGGAGGCGGATACCGGGCATATTCGGAACCGGGAACCATGCTTCTGATCCTGCCCATAGCAGTGATCTTCTTTATAAAGAGAAGAGCCACAAGAGTAAGATAAAACAAAAAGTAGCTATTTCATCTTATGCAACTGTAATAGAGTCGGAAGCCGTGATTTCAACAACGATTAGTATAGTGTGAGAAGAATTTTCGGCCGCTCACAGCCAAAAGCCTGATACTCAGGCTTAGCTGTTTCGCGGGGAAATTCGAAATCTCACACTGAGAAATGACAAGGTAAATTTGTTTGCTTTAGTACAGAGTATTTCTCATAAGCCAACTTGCCGGCTTTGGAATCTGAGATTCCGGAATGCGGAATCATAGGGGTTAGTATATCTGAAATGGTATGGTTTCGGACAGAGTATCAAATAATGAAGGGTATGGATAAACAGATGACTGTGAAGAAAAAAAGTGACTTCCTGTGTGATGATTTCATATTTTACCTGGCAGGAATACTCATTGTCCTGGGAATCAAATGTTATTACAGCCGGGCCGACTGCGATTCCCTGCGGTGGATACTTGCACCTACCACATGGTGGGTGGGGTTTTTGAGCAGGATACCTTTTACGTATATCTCCGGTACGGGCTATGTGAATCATGATCTGCGGCTGTTGATCGCACCTTCCTGTTCCGGGGTGAGGTTCATGGTCATTACCTTTGCGACAATATTTTTTTCCTTTGTCCATATGATCGCACTGCCGCAGAAATCGGTATTGTCTGACTCCGCGGAAAACTTATGGGGGAATTCCGTGACGCCCGTATTCGGCAATGTAAAAGCAAAGAGGAACGGTCATATAAAGGAAAGTGCGGAAAAGAGAACAGAAGAAAATGTGGTAAAAAGCATAAAAGTGAAGCTGAAAAAGAAGGTAAAAAAGAACACGCACATCAGAAAAAGAGTAAAAGGACTGGGCTGGCTTGTTGTCAGTGCGCTCCTCTCGTGGCTGTTCACCGTGTTAGTCAATGGTCTGCGGATCATGATAGCTATTTATCTTCCCATGTATCTTGAGAATGCAGGATTGATGAAAGGAGTGCTGACCCAGGACAGACTCCACACTATGATAGGCGTGGTCGTATATTTTATTGCCCTGCTCACGATCTACCGTCTCATCGGATGGTTTGTCCGAAGAACGGTTGAGAATGACTTTATGGATGGGGGAGATAATATGGGCACACATGAGTCGGCCGATAATGATACGGATACCTGCGGAAAGCCTTCTTTGCTGACTTTTATGTGCAAATGTGCGCCTCCCGTCTTCTGGTACTTCGTTCTCACACTGGGACTGCCCTTCCTGAGCAGAGCCGGCAGGGATGGTACGGCGGAATTCACGGAATTCGCGGTACTTGTAACTGGTTGCTGCGGGTTCCTTCTGCTGCCGTATGTGACTATGACTCTCCTGTGTGGGAAAAAGCATGAGCGGAACATACGCCGGCGGGCGGTGAAAAGCTCCTCCGGTAATCCTGAGAAGCAGTACGACACAGGAAAAACTTCCTGTTGACACTCCCGTTTCCGGGTGACTGCAGCCATGCGGCAGAGCCCTGGGTAATCTTGATCACCCGGGGCTTTTCCAGGCTCAAAAGGATTGTGTCCTACAGTACCACGTGCAGCACCAGTACCAGCGGCAGTGTCGGCGGTACGGATTAACTTATTTACCGCGTAGTCCTTGACATATGACAGGAACCGGAATATACTCCCTAAAGGAAAGACAGTAAGCAATTTTTCAGTAAACTTTCCCAAATTGAAATCAGTGCCCACCGGGGCGGGTATGGGGTGTAAAAATGGAAAGAGCAGAAGATCCTGAAAGGGATGAGATTATGGTCAAGAGCGATATGACAGGAAGAAATGATATTCCGAAAGAGAACAGTGTTTCGAAAAAGAGGGACATTGCGGAAGAGGGCAATGCAGCGGAGAAGGGGGACATTCCGAAAGAGAGCAGTGTTTCGGAGAAGAGAGACATTGCAGAAGAGAGCGGTGTCGCGGAAAAGAATGAGATTACAGAAAAGAACGAAATAACAGAGGGAGTTATCTGGAAACAGTTGCTCCTGTTCTTTTTCCCCATTTTATTCGGCACCTTTTTCCAACAGTTGTATAATGCGGCGGATGCCATGATCCTTGGCCGATTTGTGGGTAAGGAGGCACTGTCTGCCGCGGGAGGAAGTACGGGAACAGTCATCAATCTCATGGTGGGGTTCTTTGTAGGCCTGTCCAGTGGCGCAACAGTTATCATTTCCCAGTATTATGGGGCAAAGCGCAGGGAGATGGTGGGCTATGCGGTGCATACGGCGATGGCCTTTTGCCTGGCGGCAGGATTGTTTTTAATGGTAAGCGGCTTTGCGGCAGCACCTTCTATCCTGCGGGCAATGGATACTCCGGCGGAAGTCCTGGATATGGCGATTCTATATATCCGCATCTATTTCCTGGGGGTGATAGGAAATCTGGTATACAATGTGGGCTCAGGTATCCTGCGTGCGGTGGGAGATTCCAGACGTCCTTTGTATTTCCTGATCATCAGCTGCGTTACCAATATTGTGCTGGATGTGATATTTATCGTGCTATGTAAGTTTGGTGTGGCGGGAGCCGCCATTGCCACTATCTCTTCCCAGGCGCTGAGCGCGGTGCTGGTGGTGGTCGTTCTGATGCGCACCGAGGATATGCATCGTCTGGAACTCCGAAAGATCCGCCTTGACGGCAGGATGTTTCACAGGATCATTAAGATCGGGTTTCCCGCGGGCCTGCAGTCGGTTATGTACAGTCTGTCGAATATTATCATCCAGTCTGCCATCAATGCCCTGGGAACGGACACCGTAGCGGCGTGGACCGCGTATTCGAAGCTGGATTGTATATTCTGGATGACGGTCAATGCCTTTGGTATTTCCATTACTACTTTTGTGGGGCAGAATTTCGGTGCGGGTAAACCGGAGAGGGTGCGGAAGGGGATCCGCACCTGCCTGGGGATGACTCTGGGGACCACCGTTCTGGTATCCGCTGTTTTGTATATCAGCGCTCCCTATATTTATAAGCTTTTTACAACGGATGACGAGGTGCTCCGGATCGGTATGGTCATGATACGGTTTCTGGTGCCGGTCTACATTACCTATATTATCATAGAGATCATGTCCGGTGCACTGCGCGGGGTGGGCGATTGTTGGATTCCCACACTGATCTGTCTGGGCGGAATCTGTGTGATCCGCGTTCTCTGGGTTATGTTCGCGGTTCCCATGAAGCGGGATATCTACACCATCATGTTCAGTTACCCCCTGACATGGGTGGTCACCAGCGGGCTTTTCATAGGGTATTATGCATGGTTCAGCAAGATCAGCCGAAGGAAGACGACTGTGATAAACCTGTAAGAGCGTGACAGAGGGACGTAAAATACATGCGAAGTTTTCACTGCTTTTTGCGCAGAATCGAGAAATAGGGAAATCGGAACGGATGCTATAATAGTAAAGTATGTGTAACTGTTCAGATATGACTTTGAAAACACAGCATGCTTTGCGGCGTGTACAGTTACAGGTATTCAGTGTTTTGGGGCATCCACAGGGAAGAAGAGATCGTGCAAAGGGAGCATGGGGCATTTGACCATTGCCGCCCACGCAGATGATCTCACCTGGAATCCGTATGCTTTCGGCTGCAGCGTGGCAGTAAATGGAACTTGTGAGGAAGCATATCTGGAAATGCATACGACAACACTTGCAGTACGTGATATTTTGAATGTAAGGATGTATACATTATGAAAATTGCGGTTTGTGATGACAGCATTGAAGATCTGCTTGCCATAGAAAAGCTATTACTGAAATACAAAGTGATGTATCCGGGCAGAGGCTTTGAAATGGAAAAATACACCGATCCATCCCTGTTGTATCAGATGATATCGGAAGGGAAACTGGCGGATATCTATATACTGGACATGCTGATGCCGGAGCGGACGGGTATTGAACTCGGCAATCAGATCCGGAGATCCGGTGGCGAGAATGTGATCATCTACATCACTTCTTCGGATGATTTTGCGTTGGATGCCTATGGGGTGCGTGCGGTGAGATACCTGCTGAAGCCGGTGAAGGAGGATAGTCTCTTTGAAGCGCTGGATTATGCCCTGTTTTTTACAAAAGTAAAGAAGGAACCCCTGTACCTGGTCAAGACGAAGGACGGGTTGGTGCGGACGCCCTATTCGGGAATAGAGTATATTGAAAATGCCTATAGAAGGCTGGAGGTGCACCTGACCGGCGGGGAAGTGTTGAAAAGCCTTTTCATCAGGAAATCTTTTGAAGAAGAGGTACGGGAGATTGCGGAGAAGAGGAATTTTCAGCAGGTCCACAAGTCTTTTCTGGTAAATCTGGATTATGTGAAGCGTCTGACTGCGGATGAGATTACAATGGAATCCGGAAGATGTATTCCCGTCAGCAAGGCAAGGACCAAGGAGGTCAAGAGGGAGTATCTTCTTTTTGTTTCCGGGAAATACAGTTAAGAACTGTCACAAAATAACTTACCGACAGTCTGCAGGATTTTTCTTCGACAATGCCACTTGACAATCAGGCGCATAGCGGACTGTGTAACGGATTGACAAGCGGTGCTTGGCGGAGAAAAAGACAAGGAATATGGGAAGTTATTTCGGGACAGTTCCTTAGATGTATCACTGGAGGAAAAGATGGTTTATTTTAAGGATATATCGTATATGCTGAGCCATGTGTTTTTCATGGCGTTTATTTATCTTTTTTTAATGCACCGCTATTCTAAAGGGAAGACATTTGGGATATGTTTTGCTTCGTATACAGTGTTGAACCTTCTGGATTATGTGAAGCTGAATATGTTTCCCGACAGTGATCTCTGCTATTTCATCGCGGATATCATTCAGATCCTTGCAGCGCAGTCCACAGGACTTATCATCTCGAAGAAGAGGGACAGCAGGGTGCTGTTTATCGGACTGAGCGCTTCCAATTATGTGATCGTGGGAAGTATAACGGCATCCATCCTGTATATCTGTACAGATAGTTTCTGGTTTGCGCTGGCGGGAAATCTGCTGATGCATGTTGTTATCCTGCTGCTGCTTTATCACAGGATCGGGAATATATTCCACAGGTTTTATGAGTGGGATTTCAGAAAGGGCTGGTGGGAATTATGTCTGATTCCCGTGTTCTTTTTTATCAGTTTTTCCTGCCTTGCCTTTTTCCCGCATACACTTTATGAATATCCCGCAAATATCCCTGTCAGTATTTTCCTGATGATCACAATGCTTGTGTCTTATGTGGTGGTGCTGCGGTATGTGGACAGTGAGACGAAGCAGGCGGAAGGATACTGGAAAAACGTGATGTTCGAATCCTATATCAAGGGCCTGGAAAGCCAGTATTATCTGGCGGAACGGTCTGAGCGAAATCTGAAAATACTGCGGCATGATATGAGGCATTATTCCATGATGATAGATTCCCTGCTGGATCAGGGAGAGTATGATGAGATCAGAAATATTGCGGAGCATATCAATGAAGTGGTGGATGAAAATAAAGTGGTCCGGTATTGTGAGAATCTGGTGGTTAACACCATTCTCCTGAAAATGTCGGAACAGGCGCAGGCTTTCCGCATAACTTTGCATCCGGACATACGGGTACCCAGGCAGATTCCGGTCAACGAGTACGAATTTGCGCTGGTTCTGGCGAACCTTCTGGAAAATGCGGTGTTTCATGTAAAAGATCTGGAACCGGCGAAACGGTATGTCAATATGAAGATCCATTGTACAAAAGAATATCTGTTGATCGATATGGAGAACGAATGTGAGAAAGAAGTGGATTTTGACTCTGTCACCGGACTGCCCAAAAGCAGGAGAGGCGGAAACCATGGGCTGGGGATGCAGAGCGTTCTGGCTTTCTCGGATAAGCTGGGAGGAAATATTGACTGTTATTGTGAAGAAAAACGGTTCAGGATCATAGTGTTTGTAAATTTTTAACGGTTTGGGATGAGCTTGCGAAAATACATTTGCCAGCCAATATGCGGCATTGACCTTTTGGGTCAGACATGTTAAAAATAATTAAGGAACTGATAAGTATTAACTTTGCAAATGACGCAGTATAAATCTTTTTATGCAAGGCGGAGGAATGAGGCGTACTGGGGTACGCCGATTGACGGTGCTGTGTGCCAGTGGCATACGTCCGGCACGGACCGAAGCGGAGCGTAGACCAACGCGGCATAAGAAGATTTAGGCAAGTCAGATGTGAAGATTAATTCTTTAACAGTTCCCAAGAAGGAAAAGGAGGCTGCACAAGTATGTATGAGGCAAGTGAAACACGTTATGATGAAATGAGATACAACCGCTGCGGAAACAGTGGACTGTTACTCCCGGCGGTATCGCTGGGGTTGTGGCATAATTTTGGCTCCAACGGAAATTTTGAGACGATGCAGGCGATGTGTTATACAGCTTTCGACAACGGTATCACTCATTTTGATCTGGCGAATAATTATGGGCCTGTGCCCGGTGCCGCGGAGGAAAATTTCGGGCGGATCCTGGAGAAAGGACTTGGCGTCTACAGGGATGAACTGGTGATCTCCACTAAGGCGGGCTATGACATGTGGCCCGGACCTTACGGCAACTGGGGCGGTAAAAAGTATCTGGTGGCGAGCCTGGACCAGAGTCTGGAGAGGATGGGACTGGATTATGTGGACATCTATTATCATCACAGACCTGATCCCAATACGCCTCTGGAGGAGACAGCAGGGGCGCTGGACGGCATTGTGAGAAGCGGCAAGGCGCTTTACGTGGGTATATCCAATTACAGTAAGGAGCAGACCGTTGCCATTGCAAAACTGTTCAGAGAAATGAACACACCCTTTATCATTAATCAGAGAAAGTATTCCATGTTGGTGAGAGATATAGAGGAGGATGGCCTGAAAGAGTATGCGGCGGCTCATGGCATTGGTATTATCACCTTCTGCCCTCTGGCACAGGGATTGCTGACGGATCGTTACCTTCACGGCATTCCCGAGGACAGCCGTATTCGTACAGACGGCAGATTCCTGAAGGAGAATGCCATCAATGAGGAGACCATTGCCAGAGTGCGGAAGCTGGGAGAGCTTGCGGCGGAGAGAGGGCAGACACTGGCACAGATGGCTTTGTCATGGATCCTTCGGGACGGAGATATTACCAGCGTGCTCATCGGGGCTTCCAGGCCTTCCCAGATTTTGGACAATATCGGTATGATCAGAAATACTTCTTTCAGTGAAGAGGAGAGAAGAAGAATTGACGGGATTCTGGCGCAGGCATAGAAAGCGTAAGAGTATTGCCGGAATCCTGATGCAGACATGGAAGAAATACCGGCATACACAGAAAGCGAACGGAAAGCAAGAAAAGGACTGAGGCACCGATATTTGCGGTGCGTCAGTCCTTTTGGCTTCTCATGGCAGTTATCAGACTACTGGAACAGCCTTAAAACATTTGATCTCTGATTCATATGACTCTTCAGCATCAGATTTTTGTACTGATTCAGAAGATCCTGTTTCTTCTTCTCGGAAATAGCCTTGGGCATATCCAGATCTTCTATACGGCTTCTGGCGCTTAACAGCTGCTCATTAGCGTTGGTATTGTAATTATAGGTGTGCTCCAGACGATTTGTATATGCGCCGAGAGAACTTCTTTGACCGGATAATTTGTCAATTGCAGCATCGATCGCGCCCAGGTCGAAATTCCCGCTGGTCACATCGAAATCAGCAATTCCCAGAGCCTCCAGAGTGGTATTCTCCATACCGATCTCTAATCCGCCGCCATCGGGATTGGTTGCCAGATGCAGATCGGCCATGCTGCCGTCCAACAGCTTCTGCTCATTAAAAGTAGTATTCTTGGCAGTCTGCTGGATGCTGTCCTTCAGCTGGTCAATTTCCGTCTGAAAGGAAGCTCTGTCCGAATCGGAGTAAATCCCATTCAGGGCCCTCACGCCGAGTTCACGGATCCTCTGCAGGGAATTCACCATGCCGTCTATAGCGCCGTCCGCTACATTTAAGGCACCAATGCCATCCTGCGTATTCTGCGCGCCGACACTTAAGCCGGTTTCCTGTCTTTTCAGTTTCTGACCAATGGCGAGTCCCGATGCATCATCTGCCGCAGTATTGATCCTCTTACCGCTGGAAAGCTGGGAATAAATACCGCTTCCATAAGAAGTTACAGACATCGAACTCATAAAATTCACCTCCCTTTAAATATACCTTTTCTGGTGTATCTATATTTTACATTTTTTCCCGGAAAATTTCAACAGGAAAAGGGTGCTATCTTCTGTAAAAAATCTGTGCGATGGGCGAGTCCGGGGAGAGGATCACTGTCTTGTTGCCGCCCTTCATGGAAGCTTTCACGGCGTCCAGGCTTCTGACAAAGGAGTAGAAATCCTGTTTGGATTCGTCATTGTATGCTTCGGACAGGATTCTCATGTATTCCGCTTCGCCTTCCGCGATCAGGATCTCCGCCTCTTTCTGCGCTTCGGAGAGCATCACGGTGACTTCCTGATCGGTGGTATTCCTTATCTTCTGTGCCTCGGACTGTCCTTCCGCGGTATAAGTGGCGGCAATATTGTCCCGCTCGGAGATCATACGTTCATAGACGGCCGCCTTGTTGTCGCCGGGCAGATCCAGTTTCTTGGTTTCAAAGGACAGGATCTGAATACCATATTGGTCTAATGATGTACCGATATTTTCAAGGATCGCCTGGGACAGTTCGCCGTCGCGGCCGGAGATCACTTCATCCTGGCTGGTACTGCTGATGATGTTCTTGGTAGAGTTGTATACAATGGCATCCAGCCTGCTCTCCGCGTTGGGAATGGAGCAGTTCAGCGTCTGGGCAAATTTCAGGGGATCAGTGATATACCATAAAATATAGCTGTCACAGATCATGGTTTTTTTGTCGCTGGTGATCACATCGGAGGCGGACAGATCGTAGAGCAGGATTTGTTTGGGCAGTGTGTCCACGGTCTGAATAAAAGGAATCTTAAAGCTGATACCTGCCGAGGAGACCACATGGTCTATCTTGCCGAACTGGCGGACAAGGCTGTATTCATTTTCATTTGTGATGACAATGCCTGAGGCGCCGGTGACAATCAGAAGGAACAGCACCACAACGATCATGATTTTCTTTACTGTTTTCATATATATTTCATCCTTTCCATTCTGAACGGAGTAAAGGGGATTCGCAAGGGATATTTTCGTTCAGGAAATTATTTTAAGTGTTTGGTGTATTACTGTTTTCGGCAGTATTATTCCCGTCTGTGGTGTTGCTGTTTCCTGTGGAAGTGCCATTGCTGCCGGAGCCGGAGGAGGCGCCTGTGGGATCGGTGAAGGATTCCAGAGGATAGAAAGTCTGGGTGTTCCCGTTGGGACTTTCGATAATTACTTTCAGATCCGGCAGTATATCTTCCATTGCTTCATAAAACATGCGCTGTTTGGTGACAGTGGGATTCTTGATATATTCCTCATACATGGCGTTGAATCGTGCCACCTGTGCCAGAGCCTCGTTGATGCGCTCGGTCTTCTGCGCTTCCGCATCCTTGATGATACCGTCTGCCTGAGCCTGTGCCAGGGGAATCTGCTCATTGCGGTATTTGTTGGCATTGTTCAGTGCGGTTTCCTTGCCCTGCTTTGCGGTCTCCACCGATTTGAATGCCTCCATTACCTCCAGGGTAGGGGGTTCGGAATCCTGAATGGTGATATTGACCAGCTGAACACCGATGTCCTGGTTCTCCAGACGTGCCAGGATCATTTCCCTGATCGTTGCCTGGATCTCATTTTTGCCGGTGGTCAGCACATCATCCACGGAATAGCTGCTGATCACGGTACGGATACAGCTCTGGCTGATGTTGCGGAGAATCGCCAGGGGATCCTGGGAAGCGTACAGCGCTTTTACAGGGTCGCTGTAGCGGTACTCCACGTAAAAGTCCACATCAATAAAGTTAAAGTCTGATGTGATCATCAGAGATTCGTCATCATCCACTTCATTCGTGTCCGAATTATAGCCGATGGTAAAGCCCTGGATCGTGGTATTTACTTTTTTGACCTGCTGGATAAAAGGAATTTTAAAGTGCAGGCCGGGTTCGGTCACCGCCTGTGCCTGCCCCAGCGTGATCAGGACAGCCTGTTCCTTCTCTTTGATCTCATATGCCGAGTTCGAAGCCAGAAACAGAATTATGATCACTGTGATGACAATTCCTGCAATCTTTCCCGTGCCGGACTTTTTCCCTGAGCCTGAGCCTCCGCCGTCCATTGTCTCGAAACCGTTCCTGCGGTTGCGAAAAGAATCACCTTTCATTCTGATTGCTCCTTTCCTGAGTAAAACTTTTTATAAATGAGTATTCTGATGGAAGCTGTTAATGTTCGTAACATGGCTTATAACTGCATGAGATGTAATATTCTGAACATTGTAACCATCATAACAGTGAAGTCAGAAAAAGGCAATGGCAGGACAATCTTATAAACTAAAATTTTTATTAAGTCAAAGTGAAAAGTTTATGTCCGGCTGACGGGAGAGCGGTGTCATGCCGCTTTGTCCGGAACGGATGGGGAACATGAGGATACATTTCAAATAACAGTGACTATTGCGCATTGAGGCCGGGTAATGTATTATTTTTATAAGAGCGGCGGCATCGCAGAAAGGATGGGAAAAATATGAAGGTATATATCTGCTTCCCGGAGGGGAAGGCAAAAGCGTTGACAATGAGTTATGACGACGGCAAGATCCAGGACGAGAGACTGATCCGTATTTTTAATAAGTACGGGATCAAAGGCACCTTTAATCTGAATTATGGTCTGATGGAGATGGAGCAGGATCCTCCCCGTATCCCTAAGAGCAGGGTGGCGGAGTTGTATAAGGGGCACGAGGTGGCGACCCATACCATGACACATCCTACCATTGAGAGATGTCCGCTGACAGAAGTGGCGGAGGAAATACTGGAGGACAGAAAAGGTCTGGAGGAACTGACGGGACAGCTGGTGAGAGGTCATGCCTATCCCAACGGCTCCTACAGTGAGGAGATCAAGCAGCTGTTCCGGCAGCTTGGCATTGCCTACGGCAGAGTGGTACCATCCGTGCCCGATTATGCATTGCCCACGGATCCCCTGGAGTGGCATCCCACCTGCCATCACAATGATCCCGAACTGATGCAGAAGGCGGAGTTTTTCGCGAACTTCCAGAAAAAGCAGTATCTCAAGCTGATGTATGTATGGGGACACAGCTATGAGTTCGACAATGATAATGGCTGGGAAGTCATTGAGAAGTTTTGTGAATATATGGGCGGCAGAGAAGATATCTGGTATGCCACCAATATTGAGATCATTGATTATATGGATGCGGCAAAGCGTCTGAAATTTTCCGCCAACAATGAAAAGGTCTGGAATCCCAGCGTACAGAGTGTATGGCTGCAGGTGGACGACGGGAAATACGTGGAAGTAAAAGGCGGCTGCACGGTGGATCTGAATGATTGATCCGGACCGGGATGTCTTTCAGAGCGCACTGTCCGACTTTACCTTTGATGCCGCCTGCGGGGGAGCCATCAGGCATCTGGCGGACAGTGGTTTTACGGCGAAGCAGATCATGGAGAGACTGGATTATCCCATATCCGGTGAACGGGTGCGGAAAGCAATATATAAGCATTTTTGCGACAATTGCGTCATATTGGAGAAATCTCCGGAGGAGGAGCTTCCTGAGACAAAACCGGAGTACGTTATGGAATACGATTCCTACGGTAAGCCAAGCTATCGCAGAAAGAGTACTGCAAGCATGGAAGGGATTCTATCAGGGGCTGCTTCCGCGGCGACAGCCTGGAAAGAAATCAGCTATTATCCCACAGCCGTCCTGGCGGTACCGCCTTCCGGAAAGGTGTCGGAGAAGAAGTTCGGACGCCCCGGGCAAGTGATCTCAAAGATAGCACATAAGGGTTCTCATCAGGAAGTGCTGAAAAATGCCGGCGGGGGTCCGGGCCTGGAAATGCTGAAAAGTACAGGCAGAAGTTTCGGTTGGGGAATGTGCAATAAAACGCGCAGGGATTCTGCGCGGGTAGGCTCGGGAGAACCGGCCGGATGCCCGGGCCGGGGAGCGGAGCTTTCCGCATTTTTGACAGAAAAGTGCATTCAGAAGGATGAAAAAGTGTACATTTCCTGTGATTTCGGAATCCCTGACTCCGCAGCGGCAAGGGGAATTTCATTATTGAACGGGCGGCAGCAGGAATATCTGGAAGGCATTCCCTGGCCTCGCCGCAGGGTGTATCACCGGCTGGACCACCGGATGAAAGAGATCCTGTGCAGTCTCTATGAACAGCACGCATATGAAGGGAACTGTTATTTCCTGTCAGATAAGGAGAAACTCACGATCAGAGAGAGGCTGTAAAAGCAACAATGTAATATTTGTGCAAAATGTGTCATCGCGATCGGTGGGGGATGACGGGAAAAGTGATATGGGGTTATCAGACGGACAACCGGCATTAAAGAAAGGAGCTCACACATGAACAACTATATAATGGCATTGGATCAGGGTACCACCAGTTCCCGCTGTATCCTTTTCGACAAGTCGGGCAATATCTGTTCAATGGCTCAGAAGGAATTTACCCAGATTTACCCCCGACCCGGCTGGGTGGAGCACAATCCCATGGAAATCTGGTCCTCCCAGCTGGCCGTGGCAACGGAGGCCATGGCGATGCTGGGAGCGGACGCGGGACAGATATCCGCCATCGGCATTACCAATCAGCGCGAGACTACGATCCTCTGGGATAAGGACACGGGAGAACCTGTGTATAACGCTATCGTATGGCAGTGCCGCCGTACCGCGGATATGATCGATGCGCTGAAGGAGGACGGTTTTGATCAGGTGATCCGGGCAAAGACAGGGCTGATTCCCGATGCCTATTTCAGCGCTTCCAAGATTGCATGGATTCTGGATCATGTGCCCGGTGCAAGGGAGAAGGCAGAGAGAGGAGAGCTGCTTTTCGGCACGGTGGATACCTGGCTGATCTGGAATCTGACCAGGGGTGAGGTTCATGTGACGGATTACACCAATGCTTCCCGCACCATGCTCTATGATATCCACAAGCTGTGCTGGGATCAGGAGATCCTGGACAGATTCCGGATCCCGGCCTCCATTCTTCCCAGGGTATGTCCCTCCAGTCAGATCTACGGGCATACCAATTCCGGTGTGCTGGGCGGGGAAATTCCCATTGCGGGAGCGGCAGGAGACCAGCAGGCGGCACTTTTCGGACAATGCTGTTTCGAACAGGGGGAGGCGAAGAACACATACGGGACCGGCTGCTTCCTTCTGATGAATACGGGTAAGGAGGCTATTACCTCCAAGTCGGGACTCCTGACCACCATTGCCGCCGGCACCTCCGAGGATCCGGAGTATGCGCTGGAGGGCAGCGTGTTCGTGGCAGGGGCGGGTATTCAGTGGCTCAGGGACAGCATGCGTATGATCAAGAGCGCGCCCCAGTCCCAGGAGTATGCGGTGACGGTGGAGGATACCACAGGAGTCTATGTGGTTCCCGCTTTTGCCGGGATGGGAGCGCCTTACTGGAATCAATATGCCAGAGGTACGGTGGTGGGGATCACCAGAGGCTGTACAAAGGAGCATTTTATCCGGGCCGCACTGGAATCCATCGCCTATCAGACCGCGGATGTGCTGAAGGCCATGGAACAGGACAGCGGGCTGCATTTGAAGAGCTTAAAGGTGGACGGCGGAGCCAGCGCCAATGATTTTCTCATGCGCTTCCAGGCGGACATCGTCAATACCCAGGTGCACAGACCAAGGTGTATTGAGACCACGGCGTTGGGAGCGGCTTACCTGGCGGGCCTTGCGGCAGGATATTGGCGGGACAGGGATGAAATCCGTGAGAACTGGCAGATGGGAGCCGTGTTTGAACCGGAAATGGAAGAGGAAAAGCGGGCACAGCTGTTAAAGGGCTGGAAAAAGGCGGTCAAATGTGCTTTGGTATGGGCGGAAGAGGATTGATGCGGATCAGAATTTTGTGCTTGTAAGAAACATCGGAAGAGGAGTATAATCATAGCAGTTCAGTCATACACACAGAGCCTGTGTCGGAAAACGAAGCCTGGTGACTGGACTGCTGTGTATTTAGGCTCAGGCTCAGGCTTCCGAGAGTCTGTTAGAATTAAAACAGAGGCAGACCGTTCGGTGATATAATGCACCGGACACGGAATGAATTTTCGGCACACAGGTTATTTGAGGTGATGGAAATAAGACAATACAGTCAGAACAGGAGTGACAGTAAAATGCTGGTACAGAAGTATAAAGATATGTTGTCGGGGAAATCTGTGATCAGGCAGCTTTCGGAATTCGCCACCGCCAGAGGACAGGAAATCGGATATGAGAATGTGTTTGACTATAGCTTGGGAAACCCTTCGGTTCCTGTGCCGCAGGCGTTCACGGATGCCATGATCGAAATGCTGCAGACGGAGGATACCACTGTGCTTCACGGTTACAGCCCCAGTCTGGGTATTACCGCTGTCAGGGAGGCGGTTGCGGCTTCCCTGGAGAACAGGTTCGGGCTGCCCTACCGCAAAGAGCATATTTTTATGGCTTCCGGTGCGGCAGGCGCGCTGGCCCATGCATTTCGTCTGGTGACGGAGCCGGGAGACGAGATACTGACTTTTGCGCCGTATTTCCCGGAATATGCTCCCTATGTGAATTTAAGCGGCGCTGTACTGAAGGTGGTTCCTCCGGATACGGAGGCATTTCAGATCCATTTTGAAAAGACGGAGGAGATGCTGACCGAGAAGGTAATGGCAGTGTTGGTCAACACCCCCAACAACCCTTCCGGAGCGGTGTATTCCGCGGAGACGCTGAGGCGTCTGGCACAGTTGCTGAAGGATAAGTCGGCTCAGTATGGGCATGATATCTGGCTGATTTCCGACGAACCCTACAGAGAGATCGTATTTGACGGAACGGAAGCTCCCTGTGTGTCGGCTTTTTATGACAACACGATCATGTGCTATTCCTTCTCCAAATCCCTTTCTCTTCCGGGAGAGAGGATCGGTTATGTGGCGGTCAACCCCAACTGTAAAGACGCGGAAACCATGACCAATATGTGCGGTCAGATCTCCAGAGGGATCGGGCATAACTGTCCCCCCTCCATTATCCAGCTGGCAGTGGCAAAGGTGCTGGATCAGACGGCGGATCTGGGTGTTTATGAGACAAATAGGAATCTTATCTACAGGGAACTGACGGATCTTGGTTTTCAGTGTGTCAAACCCGGCGGGACTTTTTATATTTTCCCCAAAGCATTGGAAGAGGATGCCCGGGCGTTCTGTCAGAAAGCGCTGAAATATGATCTCATCCTGGTACCGGCAGACACTTTCGGCGCTCCCGGATATTTCCGCATGGCATACTGTATCGATACGGAGAAGGTGGAACGTTCGCTGCCGGCATTGAGAAGATTTGTGAGAGAAACTTACGGCAATGTATAAGAGTAATATATAAGATAGAAACAGTATTGAAATAAGGAGGGTAATGATGTATCAGGCCGGACTGGTTTTGGAAGGCGGCGGTATGAAGGGATTATATACGGCCGGTGTGCTTGACTTTTTTCTGGACAAAAATATTATGTGTTCCAGTGTGTACGGTGTCTCCGCGGGAGCCTGCAGTATGTGCAGTTACCTGTCGAAGCAGAGGGGAAGAACGAGGGATATCAATATTGATTATCTGGACAGTAAAAGCTATTGCAGCGTCAGAAGCCTTGTGACTTCCGGAGATCTGTTCAATGTTACCATGAATTATCATCTGATCCCCGATTATCTGCATCCCTATGATTATAGAGCGTTTGCGGCATATGAGGGAAAGGCTTACAGTGTGGCCACAAATATTGTCACGGGCAGACCGGAATATTTCCGCATCCGTGATATGAAAGCAGATATCGACAAGATCCGGGCATCCGCTTCCCTTCCGCTGGTGTCAAGAAATGTGAAGATTGACGGGAACTGTTATCTGGATGGAGGACTGAGTGATGCCATTCCCCTTCAGAAGTCCATAATGGACGGTAACCGGAAGAATATCGTGATCATGACGAAGGAAGTGGGATTTGTGCGTCAGCCTTCCGCTCATTTGGCACTCATAAAAGCCCGTTATCTGAAATATCCTAAAATAGCGGAGCTGATGGCAGAGCGTCATATCAATTACAATGAGCAGGTGGCCTACATTGAGAGGCAGCAGGCAAACGGTCAGGCGTTTGTGATCCGTCCTCAGTACCCCAGTAAAGTGGGCAGGGTGGAAAAGGACGCGGATAAGCTGAAAGCTTTATATCAACAGGGC
>CAMWWF010000001.1 GCA_947177885.1 uncultured Lachnospiraceae bacterium | reverse complement strand
CACTACGCCTCCCCAATTGGGTCTTGCATCCCACAAAGTGTGACGCACACCCCGGAGAAAGCATTTTTCAAACACGCTCTAGTTCCCTGCAGCTCTGCAGCGACTAGAGTTTTACCGGGCAGAAGAGGTTAGGGTTACTGCCTTGCAGATTGCCGCGGAGCAGCTTAACGGAACAGATCTGCCGCTGCCTGCATCCGTTCGACTATATGTACACCGAAGGGACAGCGTGATTCGCATCCGCCGCACTTGATGCAGTCTGCGGCATGTGCCGACAGAGCATCATAGTGGGCACGGACTGTGGGAGGAACGGTGTCCTGCATTTTTGCCAGATCATAGAGTTTGTTCACCATGGCAATATCGATTCCTGACGGGCAGGGTGCACAGTGGCCGCAGTAGGTGCATTGTCCCACATAGGCATGGCGGGGAGCGTTTGCGAGGACACTGGCATAGTCCTTTTCCTCTTCGGAGGCTGTCTCATAGGCCACCGCAGCCGCCACATGCTCCGGTGTGTCAAAGCCTGCCATGACACTGGCAACCGCAGGCCTGGTCAAAGCATAGTGAAGGCACTGCACCGGAGTCAATGCCACACCGAAAGGAGAAGTGTCCGCAGAGAACAGTCTTCCGCCGGCATAACCTTTCATCACCGTGATCCCCACACCGTTCTGCTCACAGATCCGGTAAAGTTCAGCCCGCTCCGGAGCGATCCCGCCGATGCTCTCCGCGTATTCCTCCTTGAAGTAGTCATTGAGGTCTTCGCTGGGCGGAAGCATATCAAAAGCCGGATTGACGGAAAAGAGCAGCATCTCCACTTCGCCGCTCTGAGCCGCAAGCTTTGCCACATCCGGATTGTGTGTGCTCAGGCCGATGTGGTGGATGATTCCCTTCTCTTTCAGACCTTTGACGTAAGCGATAAATTCTCCCTCCATGATCCGGTGAAATTCTGCCGTTTCATCCACAAAGTGAATCATGCCGAGATCAATATAATCTGTGCGTAATCTGTCAAGAAGGTCCTGAAATGCTTCCTGAACTTTTCCCAGATCCCGTGTACGCACGTACTGGCTATTCTGCCATGTGGAACCGATATGTCCCTGAATGATCCAGCGCTCACGCTGCCCTTCCAGGGCGGCGCCGATATTGGAGCGCACATTCGGCTCAGACATCC
This sequence comes from uncultured Lachnospiraceae bacterium, assembly GCA_947177885.1. The sequence goes on along the minus strand of CAMWWF010000001.1, from coordinate 39,624 downwards.
AGCAGTCTAGAATATTGATCCCCGCCTGTGCGCAGTGGTCAATGACCTCTTTTACCTCCGCTGTGTTATGGCGCTCCAGCCACTCGCCGCCGAGACCGATTTCGCTGACCTCTAATCCGGTTTTCCCAAGTGCCCGATAATTCATCTGTGAATCCTCCTGTTCTGTTAACATATACTTTCGAAATCTCCAATACACTGATTCCATTATACAATGAAAAGCATGTGTTGGATAGAGAGATATATTTTTGGCAGGGAATTTATGGGCAGCTGGCAGAATGTCAGGGGGAATCTTCCGGTTCAGGAAAAAGATGATATCCGAAAGATGGCGGACTGTGTGGAAAGGCACTATAGAGAGAAAGAAACTGATCTGTCAGAAGTGGAACAGATATGGACGCTTGCGTATACATGGCTGGAGCTGGATGAGAAAGAAAAGGGATTTTACTGGTATAAGCTGACAGCGGACAGAATCAGGAAAGAATTAGGAGTGGGTGATCCCAAAGTATTATAATACTTTGGGGGAGGGTAGCCATTGTCGGAGGAAGTGTCAATAAAACTACCTTTCCCCAGTATTTTATTCCTGCGGGATAGCTATTGGATATCCTTTCCACAGTACTTTCGGTAAGCCGCACTGATTCCGATCACGGCATAAACCATTCCCAATGAGAGCATCTTAACATTCGGACAGCCGTTTGCGATGATGTCCGCGCCTTCCGCATAACCGAAGGGTGTGATGTATTTCAGAAATTCCGCATCCTTGGAGATATTGGCGGCAATGTTCAAAAAGTACATTACAGCGGCGATTCCCAGACCGATCCCAAGCCCGCTCCGGCGCAGAAATGCAGAGAATCCGAAGCAGATTCCCGCTAATTCCAACTGAACCAGAAAGTAGGCGAGATGCAGCATACACAGTTCTTTCCAGAGAAACTCTTCTCCAATGGCGGCAACGGATACCGCCGATAATGTGAAGACAGCAGCGTTCATGATCACGATCTGGAATATAACGGCGAAGAGCTTTTGAGTGATGATCCACGGTCTGCTTACGGGATGACTCAGCAGGAACTCTGCGGTCCGTTCCTTTTCCTCTTTTGCAAGCGAGCTGACGGCGATCAGCGCGGCGAAAAATGCTCCGCCGATTCCCAGTATATTGCCGCATTCTACAGAGTAGAAACCAATCAAAGTACCGAAATTTAATCTGTCCATGCCGAAAGCGGAAGTAAATGCGCCCATGGAGGAAAACATTTCGTTTACCCCCTCCATTTCCTCGCTCATCTCCGGATACATGAGTACGCAGAGTACTATAAAGAAACCGATAGATGCTGTCCATATGGCAAGGGTTTTCCAACCCTGTTTCAGTTCATGCTTCAGTAAAGTCATATTGATGCCGATCTGCGCGTTGCGGCGCGCTCTTACAACGGAAAAAGTTCTGTTGTCATGAATGGGCAGCTGAATACACATTTTTATTCAACCATTCATAGATAAGTGCTTTGCCAGCCAAGGTTCCTAACTTTCGTAGTAATGCATAAAAATTTCTTCCAGGTCAGGTTCTGTGACAGACAGATCCGTAATATCCTCTTCCGAAAGTCTTTGAAGCAGGCATTTGATATTTCCACCATAGAGAAAACTGCAGGAGTCCTCCGTCTTTTGCAGATTGCGTATACCGTTCAGGCCGTCCAGGGATAGCCTGCCATGAACGATGATCTGCTTGGTGTTGGTCCGGGCCAGGGCTTCCACGCTGTCACATGCGATAATATGCCCTTCCCGAATGATGGCGGCTCTGGAACAGTTTCTTTGGATTTCCGATAAGACATGGCTGGAAAAGAATATGGTCGTACCCTGGCGGTTCTTCTCCCGGAGAATCCGGAAAAATTCATGCTGCATCAATGGATCAAGGCCGCTGGTGGGTTCATCCAGGATCAGAAGCTTTGGATCATGCTGCAGAGCTGAGACAATACCAACCTTCTTGCGGTTGCCGAAGGACAACTCCTCTACTTTGCGGGAGGGGGTCAGCTGAAGCCTGTCACAAAGGAGCCGTGCTTCAGCGGAACAGTCCTTACCGCGCAGATCTGAGGACAGCTTCAGGATATCCCTGACTCTCATACCGGAATAGAAGACAGCCTCCGAGGGCAGATAACCTACGTCTGATAAAATCTTCTTTTTTTCCTTATAAATATCCATGCCCAGGATATCCGCATGTCCTGATGTGGCGCGCACCAATCCCAGCAGAGTGCGTATCGTGGTGGATTTCCCGGCTCCGTTGGGGCCGATGAAGCCGAAGAATTCGCCCTGCTTTACAGTCAGGTTCAAGTCGATAATTCCCCGTGACTTCCCGTAATATTTTGTCAGATTTACCGTTTGAATCGCAACCATGTGATCCTCCTTGCGGAACAGTCATTTGATTCCTGTGACAGTGCAGCACAAAAACAGACAGAACTATTCCTTTCGCAAATAAATTGATTTCCAGAAATCTATCAGCTTCATAAAATCATGTTCTATTTTATCCACGTCCATTATGCCAAGCTGCATTACTTCCCAAAGATAACCTTCTGTAGCCCAGAGCATATCCCGATACATCATCTCCAGATCCAGCCCGGGCCTAAACTGCTCGGGGCAGAAGTTATACTTTAAGGGATTAGACTTATAATTGGCATACTTTGCAATAGTCTTCTGAACGTCAGCACTAACGGCAGGGTCTTTTTCATAAAAGGCTTTCAGGGCAAAGGTTCCCAGATCAGGATACCGCCGCATAAGTTGGATTTTAGTCAGCGTTCCCCTGTACATTCTGGCAAATAGATCGCTCTCTGCATAGCAGCCGCTTTTCTCCAGTGTATCAAGGGTGATTTCTTCGCATCTATTCCAGAGAAACAGATACAGTTCTTTCTTGTTATGAAAGTAATGAAACAGCAATGATTTACTGATTCCTGCGGCATCGGCGATCTCACTCATGGGACTCCGTTTATAGGAATTTTGCGAGAAGATTCGAAAGCCCGCATTGATAATGGCTTCCTGTTTTTCTATAGGCAAGGAAAAAAATTTGTCATTCATAAGAATCTCCGGTTCAATGCTCTGCGGCGTCCTGTACCGGAACAGTAACGGCATATTTCAGGAGTTCTCGGTGTAATACATTAACCGCAGCGGTTAATACTAATTATATCCCGTTGACCGTTTTTGAGAAGACCCTAAAATACGTATTTTAGATCTGTTCCACCAAACTTTTCATTTTGACCTGTCTTCCAATACAAATCTTTCCAAAATCCATTTACCAATCAGTCCTTTTTGCAATATATACGCGTGAACGAAAATATTTGCCGACCTAAATGTATAACGAGTGAACGCATCGGCAGTGTTGAACAGAAAGTGGCAGATAAATGCGTTCACGAGTATAATAAAGTCGGATTCCTGACATCATTTCGCACAGGATGTCAGGAATTTCAGTATTTCCACTGCTACAATAGGGTAATACAGAAAGGGGAATGCCTATGGACTGGATCGCGGGATTACAGCGTGCCATTGATTATACGGAAGCGCATCTGACAGAAGAGATTGATTATGAAGCTGTGGCAAGGGAGGCCGCCTCGTCATCCTTTCATTTTCAGAGAATGTTCAGCATGCTCTGTGGTTATACTCTGGGCGATTATATCCGTATGCGCCGATTGTCTCTTGCGGCAGACGAGCTGTATCGGACAGGCGGCAGGGTCATCGATATTGCGCTGAAATACGGTTATGATACACCGGAAAGCTTTTCCAGAGCGTTCACCCGCTTTCACGGCATTACACCCACCAGGGCCCGTCGGGGTGAAAGTGTTAAGTCTTTTTCCCGTCTTTCTGTAAAACTTATTTTAGATGGAGGTAATTTGATGGATTACAGAATTGAAAAGAGAGATGCATTTAAGGTTATCTGTGTGAGAAAGCAGGTCAACCAGCCTCAGGGAGAGACCGCAACCGCCGATATTACGGCATTCTGGGCAGAGTGCAATGAAAGGGGCGTCATGGAAACAATCTGTAAGTATGCGAACTTTGATAATTTGCATGGTATTCTTGGCATTTGCTTTTCCGGTGAGATGGCGGAGTCCGGATTTCCCTACGGGATCGGTGCGGAATATAACGGCCGGCCGGTGACGGAGGAAGGCTTTGACATTGTGGAGATTCCCGCGCACACTTATGCGGTGTTTCAGTGCAGGGGAAAGATGCCGGATGCGTTTAAGGATACTTACAGGAAGATATGTACTGAGTTCTTTCCCCAGAGCAGTGCCTATGAATACGGCAATGGTATTGAACTTGAGGTATATCCTTCGGCTGATGTGCAGAACCCTGACTATACCTGTGAGATCTGGATCGCGGTAAGTGAGAAATAGTAGTTATATGATTATATTTGTACTGTATACATATGCTAAAATATGTTGTATACTTCATATTGACACATGAGCAGAGAAGGTATTTGGGAAAGAGGGTGTTAATATGCGGTTTACCTGTTGTCCTCATTGTGGGAGGAAGCTCATAAAAAAAGAAATAGGCGATGAGGGACTGATTCCTTTCTGCGAAAAGTGCAACATTCCTCTGTGGGATATGTTTACTACAAGTATCATAACAGCAGTAGTCAATGAGTATAATGAGGTTGCGCTGTTGAGGCAGAATTATGTGTCATCCGCCTGCTATGTCTGTGTGGCAGGGATTATGAAAATCGGTGAATCGGCGGAGGATACGGTGATCCGTGAGGTGGCGGAGGAAATCGGTCAGCAGGTGGAGGAAGTGTGCTACATAGGAAGTTATCCCTATAAGAAAAAAGAAATGCTCATGTTGGGGTACAAGGCATCTGTAAAGAAGAAAGATCTCATCCTGTCAAAGGAAGTTGATTCGGCGGAATGGGTTAATTTGGACAATGCTCTGGAGCTTCTGCGGGAGGGCAGTATAGCCTGGCAGTTAGTAAAGACGGTAAAAAATAAGCTGGAAGGAGAAAAGTTACATGTTGGAGTATAGGTACGATACGCAGCTGTTGATTGAAGGGGAAAACCTGGACGAAGATGAGATTACCGATTATATTACCGCTAACTTTCAGGGAGACTGCCTTCTGGCGGTGGGAGATGAAGAGCTGATCAAGATCCATTTTCATACAAACAAGCCCTGGGAGGTGTTGGAATACTGTGCTTCTCTTGGAGAAATCTATGATATTGTGGTGGAGGACATGGACAGACAGGCGAGAGGGCTGAAAGGGTAAAATAAAGTCTTTTTGTGTGACAAGGAGAATGTGCTATGCTTTCCCAAAACTTTTTGGACAGAATGCAGTGGATGCTGGGAGACGAATATGAAGCGTTTCTGGATGCGCTTGGGCAGGAGAGATATCAGGCTCTGCGGTTGAATGCCCTGAAGATCAGATCAGATGGCAGCAGTGCTGCGGATCTGTCAAAAGGGCGAACAGAGTTTGCGCATTTGACGAAGGTACCCTGGGCGGAGAATTGTTATTATTATGAGGCGTCAGATCAGCCGGGAAAGCATCCCTGTCATGCCGCGGGGGTATATTATATCCAAGAGCCAAGCGCCATGGCGCCAGCGGAGCTTTTGGATGTGGAGCCCGGTGAACGTGTGCTGGATCTCTGTGCCGCGCCGGGCGGAAAAAGTACTCAGATTGCGGCAAAGCTGGGAGGGGAAGGCTTTCTGCTTTGTAATGAAATCCACCCGGCACGGGCGAAGATACTCTCTGAAAATGTGGAGCGTCTGGGAATTGCCAATGCCTATGTGACCAATGAGACACCGGAGCGTCTGGCAGAGCTTTTTCCGGAATATTTTGACAAGATATTGGTGGATGCCCCCTGTTCGGGAGAGGGTATGTTCCGTAAGAATGAGGCGGCGTGTGAGGAATGGAGCCGGGAGAATGTCGCCATGTGTGCGGAGCGCCAGGATGCTATTTTGGACTGTGCGGCAGGAATGCTGAAGCCCGGAGGAAAGCTGGTCTATTCCACCTGTACCTTTGCTCCCGCGGAGAATGAGGGCAGCGTCAGCCGTTTTCTGGAGAGACGCGCGGATTATCGGCTTCTTCCTATTGAGAAAGAGAGACTGGGATTGACAGGATGTGACGGCAGGGCGGCATATTTGAAAGAGAAGATCGGCCAACCGTTCGCATGTCCGGAAGACAGCGGCCAAATGACCGGCGGATACCCGAGAGCCGGTGCGGACAGTTTTGCAGGATGTGGTGGAAAGGCGGGTATGGAGCAAGGGGCGGACTCTCATCCGCAAGCGGCTGAGAACCTGTCGGAGGATCCTTTGGAATACACGCTGCGGCTCTGGCCTCATAAAATGAAATGCGAGGGGCATTTTGCCGCATTGTTTCAGAGAGCGGGAGAACTTCCCGAAGGATACAGAAGCAATTCACGGAATGGGCTTGTGACAGGAGTGCCGGAAAAGGAGCTGGGAGAGTATTTTCAATTCTGTCAGGATACTTTTGGAAAAAGGGAATTGCCCGTCGGGCAGAACCGGCAGGCAGTGTATATCAGATTTGGCGATAATATTTATCTGGTATCGCCGCAGATGCCTTCCGTGAAGGGATTAAAAGTACTGCGTCCGGGCCTTCATGTGGGCACCTTGAAAAAGAACCGTTTTGAACCTTCCCACGCCCTGGCGCTTGCCCTCGCACCGGGAGGGGTCAGACATGTCCGGAATCTGAATTCCTGTGAAGGTACGGCGGTATCCTATCTGAAAGGAGCAACTTTTCCGGCGGAGGGAGAAAAGGGGTGGTATCTGATCTGCATAGACGGTTTCGGCGCAGGCTGGGGCAAACTGGCGGGCGGAATCATGAAAAATCACTACCCCAAGGGGCTCCGGATATGATATGGTAGCAGAGGCGGTGATAAAATGAAGTCCTGCTCAGGCAGACGGATGGGAGCAGTCATGAAGAAAACAGATCACAGAATTTTTACAGGGATTATAGTGTTTCTCTCCATAGCGGGAATGGTTTTCCGGTGGACAGGAATCCGGTTTGAAGGGGTAGATTATCAAAACAGTCTGCTCACCTGGTATTTACAGTTAAAAGACGGCAACGGTCTGACAGCGTTAGCGGATTATAAAGGCGACTATAACCTGCCTTATGCGACAATCCTCTACTTTCTGACGCTGATCCCAATAGAGCCTATAATCAGTATTAAAATGGTATCCGTTCTGTTTGAGTATCTGGAGGCGGTCCTGCTGATGAAAATGGTGATGGAAGCGGCGGAGGATGGGAAGAAATATCTGTATGGTGCCGTGGCTTACGGTCTGGTACTCTGTAATCCTCTGGCAGTGATCAACAGCGGGTACCTTGCGCAGAGTGAGGGAATATGGGCATATCTGGCATTGCTGAGCTTCTGGTATATCTGGAAGGACAAGCCTGTAAGGGGAATGTGGATGCTCGGATTTGCGCTTGCAACAAAGCTTCAGGCGGTATTTATTCTCCCCCTGATCCTGATACTGTATTTTTATAAAAAGAAGTTTTCCATTCTGCACCTGCTCTGGATTCCGGTGGCGATCCAGGCGCTCTGTATACCGGCGATCATAGGGGGATGCAGCTTTGATATTGCCTATAAGCTTTATGCGCATATGCTGGGAAAGTATCCTTTTATGTATTACTATTATCCCAATATCTGGACATTTTTTCAGGAAGCGCCCTACTACCAGTTTGGCAAGGCGGCAATATGTTTTACCTTTGGGGTATTGCTGATCTTTGCCGTTCTGTTTGTGAAGTCGGGAAAGAAGCATACCCTGCAGGATCATCTTGAGTATATAGCGTGGACCACCATGACCTGTGCAATGCTGCTTCCCTGTATGCATGAGCGGTATAACTACATAGCGGAGATGGTACTGCCGTTGTGTGCGATAAAAAAACCGAAATACCGTTTGCCGGCAATCGTATTGGTTCTGATATCTCTGCAATGTAACGGTCAAAGCTATCTGGCCTGGAGCAGGTGTTCTGATCTTGCTCTGGCGGCGGGAAATATCCTGATCTATCTCCTGCTGACCCGGGATTGCTTTCAGGGACTGTACCGGTATGCGGAAGAGCGGGAGGTAGAGGTGTGTTAAAGATAGAAAAGAAAGTACTTGAGTGGGCAGAAAAGTATATGTATCAGATGGCGATACTGCTGGTCTGTCTCATTGCCTTGTATTTGAGAAGAGGCGCTATCTGGTGGAGCAGTCCGGATGTTGGGTTCTATTTTGACTGGCATGAAAATCATACGCAGTCTTCTTTATATTATGTATTGGTGATGCTGATGCAGCATCTGCCCATGCTGCCTCTTCATAGTATGAAATGGCTTTACAGTCTGTCGGATTTCGCGGTGATCTTTTTCTGCGCCATGGTCATGAATGGAGGCGGGAAGGAGCTTTCCTTGAGAAAGACGGTTTTTCTCATTGTTTTGATCCTTTCTCCCGTGACTTATCTGAGAGGCGCTGTCTGGGCACAACCGGATTCGGTGGCATTTTGTATGATCCTGGCAGGATATCTGATGTGGAACAGGGGATGGAAGAAATGGGCTTTGATTCCGGCCGGACTGGGTGCTGCCCTGTATCCCTGTTTTCTTCTGTTGGTTTTAGGTTATCTATGGTTTCATGGCGATCGGGGCCATGGGAAAACATGGATCTGCTTTGTTGTCTTATTGACCGGAGTTCTGGCGGTTCAGGGACTGTGCAGTATGGTCACGGGCAATCCCTGGCGGGAGGGCTTCCGCGCTTGTTTCCGGTGGATGGCATATGAGCCCTATAAGGGAGTGTTATACAAACAGGACGGTCTGAAATGGCTTATACAGATGATCAATGTGTGCGGATATGGGGCGGCTGTGACAAGTCTGCTGCTGGTTTACCGGAAGAAAATCTCCTATGCGGCTGCACTGCTGATCCATCTGGTGGTGCTGTTGGTGTATGGCAGTCTGCTGTTTCCGCCCGCAGCATGAAAGAAGAATTTCTAAGCCCCATAAGATGAAACATATGAGAAAATGTGATGCGAATGTCGTATAATCTTTTCCCTTTCGGATTGAATTACCGTGAAGCTGCGGCATGGAGGCTGGAATGAGAACAGAAATAATTTATGAGGATAAAGAGCTGTTAGTAGTACGTAAACCTGCCGGTCTGGCCACGCAGACCGCGAAGGTGGCGCAGGCAGATGCGGTCAGTGAATTGAAAAACTATTTAAAAAGTCCCTATCTGGGCGTAGTGCATCGTCTGGATCAGCCGGTGGAGGGACTGCTGGTATTTGCCAAAGCAAAAAAGACAGCGGCGGAATTGTCAAGGCAGCTCGCGGAAGGGACACTTAACAAACAATATTATGCGGTGATCTGTGTAAAACCTTTGGAGAAGCAGGGAGTGCTTGTGGATTATTTGTATAAGGATGCCCTGAATGGAGGATGCGCCATTGTGGTGGGAGAACAGGAACGTTTCCGCTGTCCGGACGCGAAGAAGGCAGTTTTGCAGTATCGCCTGTTACAGTATGCGGAAGAAAGCGATCTGTCACTCATGGAAATCCATATCGACACGGGGCGCTTTCATCAGATCCGCGCCCAGATGTCCCATGCAGGGATGGCGTTGCTGGGAGACGGCAGATATGGGGATGAAACTGCGCGGAAGAGAGGGAAGGAATCGGGAATCGGCAATGTGGCGCTCTGCGCTTATCAGCTGGAGTTTTGGCATCCCGGAAAAAGGCGGAAAATGAGTTTTCAGATCAAACCGGAGGGCAGGGCCTTTTCTTTTTTTCCAGGCCTGCTTTGATCAATGTTCAGGGTCTGTCTCAAGATTGCCATGTATTTCTCCAACGCCTGTCGCCTGTCGGTTATATTTTGGGAATGTGCTCCGAAATATCGGCATGGCCGTATCTCTTCGGGTAAAGGCAACCGGATCGGAACAGTTACATATTTTATTCCATTTCTGCCATACTAATTCATCAGAGGGAGACGGCAAGGCCCGTTCCTTAATAGAAATGTGACAGGGCAGGAAATAGTATGGCAGGTAAAATCTTACAGAACAGGATAGCGTTGCTGCTTCTTTTGACGGGAGCGGTCTTTTTTTTCTTAAAGGTCATCACGCCGCTGACGGCGCCGGTGCTGCTTGCACTGCTGTTTGTCACTATATTCGGTCCGCTTCTGCAGAAATGGCAGAGCAGGCTGCATCTTCATCGTCAGGTCGGTGTCATTATTCTTCTGATTCTGGCAGGGAGCGTTCTGGGAATATTAGTATGGGTTCTGTTTTCCTGGATTGTAGGGAGCCTGCCGGGGTGGATCACAGGTCTTGATACTTTGGAGCAGGAGGTTTCCGGCATACTTCATGATGTATGTCGGCTGGTGGAGCAGACCATGGGAATCGACGGAGAATATCTGGAACAGATGGTCTTGGGACGCCTCAGGGAGGGAATCGATTATTTTCAGCTGGAGTTTCTGCCCGGCATGCTTTCACAGTCTCTGGAGTATGTGAAAGGTTTCGCATCCATCGGAGGGTTCCTGGTCACATTTTTGATCGCTGCCATACTGCTGGCAAAGGATTATGACGAGATCATGAATCAGCTGCTGGATCGGGAGGAATGCCATGTTTTTCTGGAGATCATATGTGGTATTATCCGATACCTTGCCACATTTGTAAAAGCCCAGATCATTATTATGAGCGTTATAGGAATACTGGCGGCAGCAGTCCTGGGTATGAGCGGCATCCGACATGGAGTATTATGGGGGCTGTTGGCGGGGATCCTGGATGCGCTTCCCTTTGTCGGGACGGGGATCGTACTGGTTCCGCTGGGCATTCAACAGGTGTTTTACGGACATTATGGCAGGGCGGTTGTCTGTGTGCTGCTTTATGTTTCCTGTATTTTCCTGAGGGAGATACTGGAACCAAGGCTGATCGGGCGGAAGGTTGGTGTCCCTGCTATCGCGATCCTGTTGTCCATTTACGCGGGAATAAAGCTTTTCGGTATTTGGGGGATCATCGGCGGACCGCTTGGATTTATTATGATACAGCAGTCTTATTTAAGCTTGGAGAGGCGCAGAAATAAATTGACGAACCATTCGGAGTAGACTATGATAGGGTAGAGAAGTGTCCGGCGGTGTCCGTGAGAATATTATGTGTTTTCGCGGTCACCGGTGTCGGGCGGTTTCTTAGAACTTGCGGGGAAGGATCGATATGCACCGGGATAAAAGGAAACGGGGACCAGAGCCTGTGGCGGTTACGCTGCGAAGATATACGTACATAATACTGGATGTGGTGATCTGCATCTATATGTTGTTGATTCTTGTGGTGATGCCTTTTTATAATGAGGAAGGCTATACTCATATCGGCACGGATAAGTCTGTCTTTTTTTTCAAAGTAAGCATAAGAACGGCGAAGGCGGCGGTGCCTCTTCTTATCCTGTATCTGATCTTTTCCATAAAAGCTTCCCGGAGCAGAAGGGGAAATCTTTCCCGGTTATGGGATTTTGTGAAAGAAAATATGTCTGTAACGGATCTGTTTGCAGGCGCTTATGGTATCAGTCTTTTGCTGTCCTATCTTTTTTCCCGTTACAAAAGCGATGCCCTGTGGGGGGCTTCGGGATGGTACATGGGTCTGTACCGACAGCTGATCCTGATAGGGATTTATTTCTACATCTCTAAATTATGGAAACCGGAGAAATGGATATTTTATACCATTCTGCCGGTTTCGGCAGCGGTATTTCTGTTGGAGTATCTGAATCGCTTTGATGTATTTCTGCTGGATATGGGGTCTTACGGATCCATGTTTATTTCTACTATCGGTAATATTAACTGGTATTGCGGATATCAGGTGTCGGTATTTTTTGCGGGTATGGCGCTCTTTTGGCAGGGAGCCTTCCATAAAATGTGGCAGCGGTTATTATTGATGGCCTATATCCTGCTGGGTTTTGCCAGTCTGGTGACCCAGGGAAGCAACAGCGGTATTGTGACTATGGCTGCTGTGATCCTGATAATGTTCTGTATGTCGGTTCCGGACGGGGATGGGATGTACCGGTTCTGGCAGGAGATGGTTCTGCTTGGGGGAGCCTGTCTCCTGACTTATGGAATACAGCATTTTACCGGCAGAAAAATAAATTATGAGGATGTTTCCATAGAATTTCTGGCTTCGGGAGAAGTTGCCATGGTCATAACGATTGCGTCATTTGTCATGCTTGCATTGGCGGCTGTGGGAATGAAAACAAAGCTACATCCGGAGGGAGTCTGGCGGACCCTAAAAAGGATTTGTGTGGGCCTGGTTGCAATCTTGCTGTCCGGTTATGCAGCGGCGCTTATTGTAAACACACTGCAACCGGGAAGCATCGGAGTGCTGTCGGAGAATCCGGCATTTCTTTTCTCCAACACCTGGGGCAGCAACAGAGGAGCTACCTGGAAAGCGGGAGTGCTGTGTTTCTGGGAACAGGATATTTTGCATAAGCTGGTGGGTGTAGGTCCTGATGCTATGGAGGCTTATATATATCATAACGGAAGTCCCCGGCTGTTGAAGATCGTTACCACTACTTTTCCCACTGCGTGGCTTACCAACGCTCACAACGAGTGGCTGACTGTTCTGGCGAACACGGGACTTCTGGGCTTCGTCAGTTATGTGGGGCTTACGGTGTCGGGCATGGTGCGATTCCTGAATAAGAAGAATAGCAGCTTTATCTCCTGCGCGTGCGGATTCTGCTTACTTGGCTATACGGTGAACAATATGTTCAGTTTCCAACAATCCGTGAATGCGGCCACCATATTTGTGATATTGGGGATGGGGGAAGCCTTCTATAGAAAAAATAAAGGGATACAATAATAAATAACTTTATATTTTGCGGTAGCATGTTCGGCGAACAGCGAATGGCGATCATAAATGTAAATTTATGATAGAGTAAAAAGAGGGGGAAAGAAAAATAATACATATGCCCCTGAAAGTTAGGAGGACAAGATGAATTGTAGTAAGTGTGGAGCAGTGTTGGATAACAGTGTGTTGGTGTGCCCTGCCTGTGGACAGGCGGTACCCGATGAAGTACGGATCCAGGCGCAGGCCGGAGGAGAGCCGTTGACAAAGAAGGAGTTTCTAAAGCTTCCGGCTATGAAATCCTGTAAGAGCAATATCAATCTCTGCGGTATTTTGCTCTATATTGTCGGAGCGATCAATATTGCGCTGGCGGTTGGTCTGGGATCATTTCCGGTAGATGGAATCCTTCTTGTTTTGCTTGGTCTGGGTATTCATCTGGGAAAGAGCCGTGTTTGTGCGCTTCTTTGTGCCGCGTACAGCATATTTAACGTGATCTATGTGGTACTTACCACAGGAAATGTAGGCGGATGGTGGATCATACTAATCGGTTTCGATGCGGTTCTCTATACCTTTAAGTATCATTCCGCATGGAACAAGTACAAGAAGAGCGGCATTCTGCCTGTGGAGAAGAAATAAGAACGGATTTCAGGCGAGATCCATTCAGGTAAGTGTTATTACAGTTCAAAAGGTGCATGAGGAATTGAAAAATCATTCTCATGGTTTGGATGTTCCGCTTCGCGGTTTACAGTGCCCTGATTTGGCTGCCGTAGTCCACTGCGTCTCCCAATTAGGGCATGTATCCTACAGAGTGGCACCCCGGGAAAAATTTTTTCCGACACATCTGTCTTTTGAAAACTTTATATGCTAAAACAATGTATTATTTCATAAAATTCGTAAATATTTGATCCTCTTTTCCTGTTTTTCCCAGTTATAAAATGTATATGAATTTTGTAGGCTCTTTGTTGGAATGTTCTCCTGTTTTAACCTCGCCTCATCCACTTATCCGGGCACAAAAAGTACCGGAACCCCTTTAAAATCAAGGATTCCGGCACTTTTTACCATACTCGGCGCGACGTGATTCGAACACGCGACCTCTGCGTCCCGAACGCAGCGCTCTACCAAGCTGAGCCACGCGCCGTTATAAAGTTTGTGATAACAGTTCTCTTGCATCAAATGAAGACAGGAATCAAAAACCGAATACAATAAGAGCATAATTCTCTTAAAGTCAGCTCCAAACAGTTACAATAATATATAAAAAGTGATTGATTGTCAAGGGAAAAACGCATAAGATAGAAGAAAAAGTTTCTATGTGATGTGAAAAGTTTCTACCCCAAAGAAGCATATGGGATGAGAAATGAAGATGCGCTGTGAGGGAGACGGGATGAAAGAGTGTCTGCAATTATTTGACAAGCATACTGCAGAATGGTTTCGGGACAGACTGGGAGATCCCACGTCGGTTCAGGAGGCTTCCTGGCCGGCTATTGCCGCGGGAGGGCATGTGCTGGTGTCTGCGCCGACCGGAACGGGGAAGACTCTTTCCGCCTTTTTGGTCTTTTTGGACAGGCTGAAACGGCAGGCGGCGGAAGGAAATCTGAAGAGAGAGCTGCAACTTATCTATGTGTCTCCGTTAAAATCTCTTGCCGCTGATATCCGTGAGAATCTTCGGAAGCCTTTGGAGGGAATTGGCGGGGAAGAGCTGATCTCTGTGGCGATCCGCACCGGCGATACCACCCAGCGGGAGAGGCAGCAGATGGTGAGAAAGCCGCCCCATATCCTGATCATCACACCGGAATCGCTTTATCTCATGCTTACCTCCAAGACAGGGCAGAATGTGCTATGTACCGCGAAGGCGGTGATCATAGACGAGCTCCACGCCCTGATCGACACCAAGCGGGGAGCGCATCTGATGTTCTCCCTTGCCAGACTGGACGCACTCTGTAAAAGGTATCTTCAACGGATCGGTCTGTCTGCCACCATTGCTCCTTTGGACAGAGCGGCTGAATATCTGGCTCCGGAAGCAGTGACCGTGGCGGCGCCTTCCATGGAGAAAAAGGTGCGGCTGCAGATATTGGGACCTTATGCGGATGCGGGAAAGAAGAGGAAGGATCCTGTTTGGCAGGAGCTTGCGGCGCTAGTGTACCAATATTGCCAGGGGAACCGCAGTGTGATCGCTTTTGTGGAGGGCAGGCGATATGCGGAAAAGCTTGCCTATTATGTAAATCTGCTGGGAGGGGAGGATTTTGCCAGAGTCCACCACGGGAGTCTTTCCAAGGAGCAGAGGCAGGAGACGGAAGAAAATCTGCGGGAGGGAAAGCTGCGGCTCCTGTGCGCCACTTCTTCCATGGAGCTGGGCATTGATGTGGGCGAGATCGATCAGGTGCTCCAGGTAGGCTGTCCCCGCACGGTCTCAGGCACCATGCAGAGACTGGGGAGGGCGGGACATAATCCGTCCCGGACCAGTGTCATGTATCTCTTTCCCAGAACAGCGGCAGAGTGTGTTCTCTGCGGGATGACGGCACAGCTTGCCAGAGAGGGCAGGGTGGAGCGTATCAATCCTCCGGCAGGCTGTCTGGATGTGCTGGCCCAACATCTGGTTTCCATGGCGGCTTTCAGGGGGTATGAGATAGATGAGGTGATGGAGCTTCTGCCCAGAGCATGGCCTTTTCGAAAAATCACGAAAGAGGATGTGAAAAGTGTCCTGGAAATGTTGGCGGGAGATTATGAGCACAAGCGGGACATGCCGGTGCGGCCCCGTATTTTGTATGACAGGATTCATGAGAAGGTGGAGGGGGATGGGTACAGCAGGATGCTCGCCGTCTCCGCCGGCGGCACTATTCCCGACAAGGGGCTCTTTACCGTGCGGACGGAGGAGGGTGTTAAGATCGGTGAGGTGGACGAGGAATTTGTCTATGAGACACAAAAAGGCGATCGATTCATTCTCGGCGCTTTCGCGTGGAAAGTGACGAATATCGGCAGGGATATGGTCACGGTGACGCAGGCTCCCGTGGAGGGAGCAAGGCTTCCTTTCTGGAAGGGTGAGCTGAAGGGCAGAAATCGGGAGACAGGAGCGGCATTCGGCAGGATACTGCGCGGACTTTCGGAGGCGGAGCGGGACGGTAGGCTCAGGGAAGCCCTGAGTGGGTTGGGGCTGGACCAGTCGGCAGCCGGTCTCTCCGCGGGATATCTGACACGTCAGATTGCGGCAACTGGTGGCTTGCCTGATGACAGGACCATGATTGCGGAGCATTTCAGGGACCGGTCCGGGAACAGCCAGCTTATGATCCACTCTGTTTTCGGGCGGCAGATCAACAGCCCGTTGGCGCTTCTTGCGGCACAGACGGCCAAGGAGACGCTGGGGATCAACGTGGGAAGCGTGGACGAGGAAGACGGTTTTCTGCTCTATGCTTACGGAAATGAAGTAATGCCTGAGGGACTGTTGCAGAGGATCAATGCGGAGACTTCGGAGGCGGTCTTGTCCGCAATGCTGCCTGCCACCTCTCTCTTTAATATAGCATTCCGTTATAACTGTGGCAGGGCGCTGATGATGGGGGTTCGCGGAAACGGGCGTCAGCCCTTGTGGATGCAGCGGCTCCGGAGTGCGGAGATGCTGGATCAGGTGGTGCGGGAAAGGGAGCATCCTCTGATCCGGGAGACCAGACAGGAGTGTATGAACCAGCTCTGGGATGTGGCAGGGGTCAGGGATATCCTGGAGAAGATTCATGCGGGAGAAATTATAGTGCGAGAGGTATATACGGAGACGGCATCTCCCATGTCACTGCCCTTGCAGTGGGCACAGGAAGCGGCGGTCATGTATGATTATGCTCCTACGCCCAGAGGGATCCATGCGGCGGTGGAGGAGGCGTTAAAGGGGGAAAAGGAGTTGGTGCGCCCAGGGGCGGCGGAGCTTTCCGCAGTTCAGGAGCGGAGGAAACTTCCCGAGGACGAGAGACAGCTTCATTCTCTGTTGATGACAGAAGGAGATCTGGCTGCGGGAGAGTTGGACATTCCTGTGGAGTGGTTGGAAAAGCTGGCGGAGGAAGGCAGGGCAGTGTATCTGGAGCAGGGACTTTGGATCGCTGCGGAGCAGCAGGAAGAATATCGGTCAGCGCTGGCGCAGCCGGGAGAATACCAAAAGGAAAGGAAGGCAGGCGCATCAATGCCTGAGAGGGAGAAGGATCCGTCAACACAGGACAAAACGGATGACTGTTTGCGGACAGACGGGAAGCGGCAGTGGGAAGCGGCCGCCGATATCGTCCGCAGAATGCTTCGTTATCGCGGCGGGGCAAACGCGTCCAATGTGGCGCAGCGGTATGGCTGGACCGAAGAGACAGCCCGAAGCGTGTTGGAAACGCTCTGTGGGAAGGGTGAGGCGGTAAAGCAGGAAGAAGCGGAGACGGCATATGGATCCGACGGTTTCCGGACTGACGCTTATGAAAATATGTCGGAACAAGGCAACGATCAGCAGATGGTACCGGGACAGAGAGACAGTCTGCAGACAAAAATACTTCAGAAGGAATTTGTGTATTATCACGCTCAGTTATACAAGCGCGCCAGAATACAGACTTTGAAAAACCGCAGGGAAGAGATCTTCACCTGTTCTCCGGAAAACTATGCGGCGCTACTGCTTTCCCGAATACAGCGTCAGGCTCCTTCGGAGGAATGTCTGAAAGCGGCGATCGCTTCTCTGGCGGGTCTTGCCCTTCCCGCAGCTGTCTGGGAGGAATTGATTCTGCCTGTGCGGGTGAGAAATTACAGGGAAAATCTTCTGGATACGCTTCTTGCGGGAGGAGAATATTTCTGGCACATGGAAGAGGGCGGGAAGCTGCGCTTTGACCCTGTGCAGGATATTGACTGGGACAGGGAACCGGAGATACTCTGGGATAAGCTCTCGGAATCGGAGAAACTTCTGGCGGAGACACTGTCCAGACGGGGCGCCAGCTTTATGCAGGCATTGAAGGGAGTGCTGTCAGAGAAATCACCGGAAAGGTCCCAAAAAGATTTGACGGCCTGTTCTGCCGGAGAATCCGTTTATGATGTATTGCAGTCTCTGTTGGAAAAGGGAGTGGTGTGCGCAGACAGCTTTGTGCCGGTCCGTCAGTGGCTGGGCAGAGAGAAAATGAAGAAGGCATCCGCCAGACAGCGGGTCAACACCAGAGTGAAAGCGCTGCAGGCGGGACGGTTTGATCTGGTGCGGCCCTTGCTGATCCTTACTGTGCAGGAACAGATGAACCGATGCTTTGACCGATATCTGATCCTGTGCAGGGAGACGGCGGCAGCCTGTGATCTGCCCTGGCAGGAGGCGTTGAATCTTCTGCGCGTTCAGGAATACACGGGACAGGTGAGAAGAGGGTATTTTGTGCGGGGACTTTCGGGAGCACAGTTTATCCGCCGGGAGGACTTCGAGGGCGTGACCCATGCTCTTATGCATCCCGCATCGGATTCGGTGAAATTCAGGTCAGTGGAGGAGGGCAGGTCCCGTTCCACATTATATCCTCCAGGGGAGGTGATCTGGCTGAATGCCGCCGATCCCATGCAACCCTGGGGAAAGATCTTTCCTCATACGGAGGGCAGAGCTTTCATCAATGTGCCGGGAACGGCAATTGCTTTTGCGGGTGGTCTTCCTGCAGCGTTGTTTGAGAGACAGGGCAGGGTTTTCCGTGTCTTTGAAAGAAAAGGATTGGAAGAAATGCTTTCAATGTTTGCGGAGGAATTTAAGCGGGGAAGGATCTTTCCCGGCAGGAAACGCATTGTGGTGAAGGAATATCCGACGGAAGCCGCGGAAGCCTTCGGCAAGAGCGGTTTTATGAGGGAAATGCAGGATTTCTGTTTATACAGATGAGAGATGGCAGGGAGTACAATTTGAAAAGCCTGCAAAATGGAATCCTTCGGTATGATGTAGGAGTTGATGCCAATAATATGGCGCCGGTAAGCGCGAAAGAGATCATTGATTTCTTTGGTCAGCAATGCTCAGGAAGATTTATAGAACAGTGATACGGGAGAATGGATAAATGGTACGACAAGGGCAAATGTACGCCCCCACGGAGAAAGAGTCGGGGAAAGAAAAGCTGCAGGACATTATGAATGCATTAGTGCCGTTTTTGATCGTGGCAGGTATTTTCGGAATGCTGATTTCCATAGACAGGTTTGCCATAGCGGTAAGGCCGTCCGCTGATTTTGAAAGCCTGCTCAGCTATGCTGTTGAACCCGGAGACCATATCGGAGGGAGGGTACTCTATACGTACGGATGTTTTGCGGAGTCTTCCGTTATCAGCGCGGAATACGGCAGAAAGACCGGCGAGACGAAAAGCGGATACTATTATGCGGTTCCCGGTTACAACAGTGTAATGATCCTGCAGGTGCCACTGCGGTATCGAAACGCCATGGAGACATTGACGGAGGAAACCTTTCAATATTTGTATGGGGGTCTGGAACCGCAGGCTGATGTGCAGATCAACGGGTATGTGGTGAAAAACCGCTCCGAGAGTCTGCAGCGTATGCTGGAGGAATATCTGGAGGCTCTTGGATATACTTCTCAGGAGATCGCGGATATGGGAACGGTTTATATGATCAGACAGGATGATACGCTGAACGGGATGAGAAATCTTTTTGCGGGCAGCATTGCAGTGTTTGCGGCGGGAGTGATACTATTGCTTGTGAGAAGGCGGGAAAAGCTGGCGGTTTTCTTCGGAAAGAATAAGAAGAATCTGAATCCCGAACAGGAAGCCCGTCTGGGAAATATACTGACACAGGTATTTGTGGATAAGAAAGTGATCCTAAAGCAGATGGCTGTTATTATGACATTGGGGCTTGCTGCGGCATCGGTGTTCTGCTATTATAAATCCTCACAGGGATATCTGGCAGGGTCGGTGATTCTGGCATATACGGCGGCTGTTCTGTTTGGACTGTTTCCTCTGGCCGGCAGCAGGGATTATATTATTTTCTATGAGCATGGAATGAATTACTGCGGGGAAGCATTTTTATATGAAGAATCCGGGTATCCGGAATTTCAGGTGATTCCGCAGAAGAATGGGAAAGTGACAGTATTTCTGAAATTGAAGAACAGGATCTTTAATGTTTCAGGTATGGAAGACTTTATTGAAAAGTATAAGCGTGCTTACGGAATAGGATGACAAGAATATTATATCAGGATAAAAAAGGAGCGGCGCTATGTATCAGACGATTGTAACGTTAAAAAAGGGAGAGGGACGTACCCTGAAAGCAGGCGGTATGTGGGTGTATGACAACGAGATTGAATCCGTCATGGGAAGCTTTGAGAACGGTGATATGGTTACGGTTCATGACTTTGACGGCTACTGTATGGGCTGCGGCTATATCAATACAAATTCCAGGATCACCGTCCGCCTTCTGTCCCGCAGAAAAGATGCGGTTATTGACGCCGCTTTTATCGAACGGCGTGTGAGGGATGCATGGGAGTACAGGAAGCAGACCATTGATACCTCCAGCTGCCGCGTGATCTTCGGCGAGGCGGATTTTCTGCCGGGTATTGTGGTGGACAAGTTCTCGGATGTGCTGGTGGTGGAATCCCTGGCGCTGGGAATCGATAAATGGAAGCTGACCATTGTGGAGGCCGTGAAGAAGGTACTTGCGGAAGACGGCATCGCGATCCGCGGAGTGTATGAGAGAAGTGACGCAAAAGTCCGCCTGCAGGAAGGAATGGAGCGCAGCAAGGGTTTTATCGGCGAACCGTTTGACACAAAGGTGGAGATCATGGAAAACGGCGTAAAATACATTGTGGACGTGGAGGACGGTCAGAAGACGGGATTCTTTCTGGACCAGAAAAACAATCGTGCTTCCATCCACAGATTCTGCAAGGACAAAAAGGTGCTGGACTGCTTCACTCACACGGGTTCCTTTGCGCTGAATGCCGGAATTGCGGGAGCGTCAAGTGTTTTGGGAGTAGACGCTTCTCAACTGGCGGTGGATCAGGCAACGGAGAACGCAAGGCTGAATCATTTGGAGGACAGAGTCAGATTTCAGTGCGGGGATGTGTTTGAATTACTGCCCGGGCTGGAGGCGGAGGGAGAAACATTTGATGTGGTGATCCTGGATCCTCCTGCCTTTACCAAGTCCAGAAACTCTGTGAAAAATGCGGTAAAGGGCTATCGTGAGATCAATCTGCGCGGATTGAAGCTGGTTCGGGACGGCGGTTTCCTGGTGACCTGTTCCTGCTCCCATTTTATGGAACCAGATCTCTTTGCCAGAACGATCAGGGAAGCGGCCGCCGGCGCCCACAAACGTCTGCGCCAGGTGGAATTCCGCACACAAGCCTGCGACCATCCAATCCTGTGGGCGGCAGATCAGAGCTATTATCTGAAGTTCTACATTTTTCAGGTGTGCGGCGAGCGTTGAAATATTTACTGCAAAATAAATTTACGTATTGACTTATACCGTTTATCGGTTATAATGAAATCAAAGCATATTTTCTTATTGGACGCGGCTTTAAGATATTGTGCGCGTTTGTCGGTCATTTTTAATGTTATTCTATTTACGGAAATTCATGCTTTTAACCCCACTATAAACAAAAGCAGGAGTTTCAGTCGGTAGAACATAGTGCCATGCTCCTGCATATACGCAAGGAGGAAAATGATGGCAGGTAACAGAGAGTACAAAAGTGATGTTTTCAGTATGCTCATGGAGGACAGAAACAGGGCACTGCAGCTCTACAATGCGGTGAACCATTCAAATTATTTGGATCCGGAGGAGGTAGAGCTTCATAATCTTGACAAGGGAATCTCATTGTCAGTGAGGAATGATGCGGCCTTTGTTCTGGATCTGAGCTTAAGTATTTATGAACATCAGTCCACGGTATGTCCCAACATGCCGGTAAGGAGTCTGGTCTACTTTTCGGTCATGTTGAAACGGCTTATCAATGGCAGGAATATATATGGCAGACGGCTGGTTAAGATACCTACACCCAGATTTGCCATATTTTACAACGGGGAGGAAGAACAGCCGGAGCAGTATGACCTGAGACTGTCGGATGCTTTCCAGAAGCCTGTAAAAAAGCCTGAGATTGAATTGGTGTGCAGGGTATATAATATTAACAGCGGGAAAAATAAGGCATTACTATGCAGATGCCCCTGGTTAAGGGAGTATATGATATTTGTGGATTATGTCAGGGATTTTCACAGAGGAGAGGACGACGACAATCTGGAGAATGCGATCGAGAGAGCAATAGATCGTTGTATAGAGGAGAATGTGTTAAGAGATTTTCTGATAAAACACCGATCGGAGGTGGTAAAAGCAATGACGCTGGATTATACATTTGACAGGCAGCTGATGTTGGAACGGGAGGAAGCCAGAACGGAAGGCTTGGAAGAAGGAATAGAAAAAGGAATAGAAAAGGGGATAGAAAAAGGAGTAAAAGTGCTCATCTCTGTTTGTAAAGAATTGAAAATTTCTTATGATGAGACTGCTGAAAAAGTGAAGGAGAAGTTTTCCCTTGGAGACGAAGAAACTGAGAAAAGCATGCGGATGTACTGGTAAATTGCGAGGAGGAACAGATGATGCAAAAGCAGGAAAACGTATTTGTTATGGATCATCCTTTGATTCAGCACAAGATTTCGCAGATCAGGGATGTGAATACCGGAACCAATGAATTCAGGAAATGTATTGAAGAGATCGCCACGCTGATGGGATATGAGGCGCTCAGGGATCTGCCGTTGGAGGATGTGGAGGTACAGACACCCATAGAGACATGTATGAGCCCCAGGATTGCGGGTAAGAAACTGGCGGTGGTACCGATCTTGAGGGCGGGACTGGGTATGGTCAATGGAATTCTGGCACTGGTGCCCAGTGCGAAGGTGGGACATATCGGACTTTACAGAGATCCGGAGACATGCGAACCTCATGAGTATTACTGTAAACTTCCGGAGCCCATCAGTGAAAGGACGATTGTGGTGGTGGATCCCATGCTTGCCACAGGCGGTTCAGGCTCCGAGGCAGTCAATTTTATCAAACAGCACGGCGGCAGGAACATTAAATTCATGTGTATCATAGCTGCACCGGAAGGAGTAGAGAGACTGATGAAGGATCATCCTGACATTCAGCTTTATGTAGGGCATATTGACCGTTGCCTGAACGAACATGCGTACATCTGCCCCGGACTGGGAGATGCGGGTGACAGGATATTTGGCACGAAGTAGGTGGAAACGTTTGTCTGCAGCGTGAATCGTTGCCCTGGAGAGTGTTTGTAAAATCAGCAGAGGATAAAAGTATATCATAAGCGCAGGGGAGCCTAAGCTCCCCTTTGACATACCTTAATACGTCCTTTTTCCACGCCCGGCTTAAACATAAAGGGAAGAACGATGGAAGTCCGGTTCTTCATATGAGTGTTTCGCAGTAATAAAGCTGATGCGCAGGTCCTTCGCCGGACCGCGGATGGAGGGGGCATTTCGTCTTCTTTCAGTTTACTGCTGATGATCTCCTTATGAAAAAATTGCATCTTTAAAAGAGTGACAAACGAAATGTCTGTGTGGTATACTTAAAAAATGAATGGTTTCCTGGCTGAAAAAAGTATATGAAAACTTAAAAAAGTGCATTGTTTGAAAGCACTTCCAAAAATACGTGCAGAAAATACAAAAAATAGTTTAGATAATTTTAATTTTTTCCATGTAAATCAGACAAAATTTTTTCTATACTTGTATTACAATAAGTTATGGTTCAGCACTGTAATATCGGCAGTTGCCGAATCACAGCTTTAGTAGAAAAAGCGGCCTGCTTATGGCAGGTACGGCAAGTAAGGAGGATTTTGTATGAAAAAGAAAGTACTTAGCGTTATGCTTACCGCTGCAATGATGACCACTCTGTTGGCCGGATGCGGCGGTGATGACGGCAGCAATGCATCCGATGCGGGCAGTTCCGGTACGCCGGAGAGTTCCACGGCATCCAGTGCACCGGCAAGTTCCGAGGCTTCTTCCTCGGCATCCGGGTCCGCAGAGCCTGTGACTTTGAAGTGGGCTATCTGGGATGAGTCTACCACACAGTATTGGGGAGACATCAAGGCTGCCTATGAGGCGAGTCATGAAGGTGTGACCATTGAAATGGTAGACCTGGGCTCTACCGATTATATGACTGTTCTTGCAACCGAGCTTTCCGGTTCCGGTTCCGACTTCGATGTGGTTACCATCAAGGACGTTCCCGGATATGCGACTCTGGTTCAGAAGAATGCGATTCTGGCTCTGGATGACTACATCAAGGCTGACGGTGTTGACCTGGCTCAGTATGCGGGTGCTACCGATCAGGTGCTGGTAGACGGCAAGCTGTATGAGCTGCCTTTCAGAAATGACTTCTGGGTAGTATTCTACAATAAGGATCTGTTTGATGCAAAGGGAGTTCCTTACCCCACAAACGACATGACCTTTGAGGAATATGACGCTCTGGCAAGACAGATGACCGACACCAGCTTTGGTGCTCAGGTATACGGCGCTCATTATCATACATGGAGATCTGCTGTTCAGCTCTTTGGTGTATTGGATGGGGAGCATACGATTCTGGACGGTGAGTATTCATCCTTCCAGCCTTATTATGAGATGGTTCTGAATCAGGAAGCTGACGGTGTTGCCAGAAAGTATACCGATCTGAAGACAGAAGGTCTGCATTATTCCGCAGCATTTTCCGGCGGTGATGTAGCTATGCTGAATATGGGTTCCTGGTTCATCGCAACCATGATCAGCAATCTGCAGTCCGGTGAGTATGATTCCAGCCTGTGCGGCAACTGGGGCATCGTTAAGTATCCTCACGCTGAAGGCGTGGAAGCAGGTTCCACCCTGGGTACCATCACTGGCCTTTCCGTAACTACCGCTTCCGATACTCCTGACGCGGCATGGGAGTTCGTTAAGTGGGTAAGCGGTGAAGAAGGTGCGGCAGTTATGGCTTCCTCCGGTAACTTCCCTGCGATCATGACAGATGAAGTTAAGGATATGATCGCCGGTCTGGAAGGTTTTCCTACCGATGCGGAGAGCAAAGAAGCATTGACCGTATCCAACCTGTATCTGGAAGTGCCTTACGGCGAGAATGTATCTGAGATCAACTCCGTACTGGATTCTTACCATGGTTCCATTATGACCGGTGAGATGACCATTGAGGAGGGCATCAACAAGATGAACGAGGAAGTTCAGAAAATTCAGGGCAAGTAATAGGATTCCGTGAAATCCGGGTCACTGTTACAGAAAGAACGGTAACAGATATAAAGCAGCACAAGGGGCCGTCTCAAAAGCGGCCCCTTTCTTTCAAAAAGGGTATTTGTTGAAAGTATGAAAATGTGTACCCGGAGCAATTTGGGGCACATGAATCGGGAAAGGAGGCAGTTTGTATGCCGAAATTAGACGAAGCGCAGAAAGAGGCAAAGATCCAGAGCCTGCAGAGCGAGCTGACCAAGTTGATCACGGATGTCAGGACAGAGACAGATGATAAGAAAAAGAGACAGATGATCGCTCAGATCGGAAACTACAATCGCCAGATTGACAAAATTAAGTCCGGAAGGGTTTTGAGTCGGGAGACAAAGAGGGATCTGGTGGCATATTCCTTTATTGCACCTAACTTTATCGGGTTTTGTGTGTTTACTCTGATCCCCATCATATTTGCCTTTGCACTGGCATTTTTAAAGTGGGATGGAAGCAACCCCATTGAATGGGCGGGCTTCAGTAATTTTACCAGACTGGGTGATGATACCTTTTTCACCGCAGCGCTTAAGAATACCATTATATATTGTATCGGTACGGTTCCGCTTACAATGGTAGCGTCTCTGGCGCTTGCCATTGTATTAAATCAGAAAGTAATAGGAAGAGGTGTTTTCAGAACGCTTTCCTTTTTCCCTTATGTTGCGTCCCTGGTAGCGATCACGGCTGTCTGGAAGATGCTGTTTCATCCTTCCAAGGGGCCTGTCAATAATATATTATACAGTGTATTTCATATGGCACAGGAGAACCTGCCCCAGTGGTTCAGCGGCGGCCTGGTGCTCTTCTCCATGATCCTGTTCAGCGTATGGAAATATATGGGCTATTACATGGTCATCTATCTGGCGGGCTTACAGGGTATCTCCGCAGAGTTATATGAAGCCGCAAGCCTGGATGGCGCGGGTACATGGAATAAGTTCCGCTATGTAACCTGGCCCCAGCTTTCCTCCACTACTTTCTTTGTAGTCGTTATGCTGACTATTAATTGTTTCAAGGTTTATGATATTGCGATCATGCTGGCCGGTGGGGAAGCGGAGAATTGACAACGTCCGCTACGGTTCTGGTCTACTATATTTACCAGAAAGCTTTTATTGACTGGGATCTGGGATACTCCAGTTCAGTGGCGATGGTATTGTTCCTGCTGGTATTGGTAGTGACCATAATCCAGTTTAAGGGGCAGGCGAGGAGAGAACGCGCCTGAGAGAAAAGATTTTCGGAGATGCCATAATGCATCGTTCGGAAAACGGGTTTCGCAAACTTAAGGTAGCTGAAGAATGCGGGGACATTCTTTTGTTGGAATAATTGAGAGTTTAACGGAAAGGTAGGAGTATAAGATGGCAATTTTAGCGTTAAAAGTTATTGATAAGAATGAGAACACCATATGCGTCAGCAGCGGGGAAGACTTTGTTGATCTTGTGTGTGCGCACGAATATCAGGAGGGTGACAGGATCGTTCTGGAAACCTCGGATAAAAATATTTATGTGAACTGGCAGGTAGATGATGCATTGGGT
The DNA here is from genome assembly GCA_947177885.1 of uncultured Lachnospiraceae bacterium. The sequence continues at coordinate 13,184 of CAMWWF010000001.1, read as the reverse complement.
TCCGCATTTGTCTATGTAACGGATAACGTATCCTACCACGTACCTTTTGGGGAGAAGCGTATCTGCTATTCTCCCAAGGTTTTTTCAGGAAACAGGCATTATATCTATGCGGAGACGGCAAGGGAGGATGAGATCAGAGCATATAGGAATCTGGCGCTGAACCCTGCGGATCAGCATTGCGATGTCCCCTGCTTTCCCCATGCCACAGCAAATGTGGAGACCAGAGGGGAATCCATATTCGCGGCAAAGAATGCCATTGACGGCGTGAGGGCGAATCTCTCTCACGGACAGTGGCCTTACGAATCCTGGGGGATCAACCGGAAGGATGACGCGGCTATGAAGGTGGAATTCGGAAGAAGAGTCAGGACGGACAAAGTAGTACTCTATACCCGTTCCGATTTCCCTCATGATAACTGGTGGACACAGGTTACCCTGAATTTCTCGGATGGAAGTTCACAGGAGTTCTCCCTGGAAAAGTCCACGAAGGCGCATGTACTTACTTTTCCTGAAAAGGAAATTACCTGGATAGAACTTTGTAAACTGATAAAGGCAGACGATCCGTCACCTTTCCCGGCGCTGAGCCAGATCGAGGTATACGGATATAATGCGGAATAGATGGGAGGCAATATATGAAATCAGCACATAAAAAAGCCATTGCCGGTAAAGTGATCGTATATGTTATTTTGATTTTGATCGCTCTTATTATGGTGATTCCGTTTCTTTGGATGCTTTCCGCGTCGATCAAGAGCGACAGGGAAGTATTCCAGATGAATCCCTTTGTATGGATTCCGGAAAGCCCCAAGTGGAGTAATTATGCGGATATCTGGACGAAGATTCCTTTTTTGAAATTTGTGGAAAATACGGTGTTTCTGACCATTGTGGTTACACTACTGCAGCTTTTGACCAGCAGCTTCGCGGCATATTCCTTTGCAAAGCTGCACTTCCGTTATAAGAACGGATTGTTCCTTGCCTATATTGCAACCATTGCAATGCCTTGGCAGGTGTATATGGTGCCGCAGTTCATCATGATGAGAAAAATGGGATTGAACGACAAGCTGCTTGCTATCATCTGCCTGCAGGCGTTCTCCGCCTTCGGTGTATTCATGATGAAGCAATTCTATGAAGGCATTCCCGACGATCTCTGTGAAGCGGCGAGGATTGACGGTATGAGCGAGTACAGGATCTATGCAAGTATTATGTTGCCGCTGTCAAAGCCGGCGCTGTCTACCTTGACGATCTTTACCTTTGTGGCAACCTGGAATGACTACCTTGGTCCCCTGATCTATTTAAAGACGCAGGAGAAGAAGACCATTCAGCTGGGTCTGAAAATGTTTATCAGTCAATACTCCTCTGATTACGGTCTGATCATGGCAGGTTCTGTGTTGTCATTGATCCCGGTATTGATCGTGTTCCTGATCCTGCAGAAGTACTTTGTGGAAGGCGTTGCGTCCACAGGATTGAAGGGTTGAGAGACCTGGGACCCACATCGAAAAATTGCGGAAGCGTAATATGACGGAAAGGCGGATTGATATGGGTATTACATTTGAAGGATATCCCGAAATTGCGAAGGAGGAAATAACGCAGGCACTGGAGTTCTGTAACAGGCAGATCCTTCATGTTCTGCCGGAATTTACAGATAAGTTCCAGCAGGCATACAGTGTGAACGGTTTTTATCCTCCCATTGAGAACAATTACTGGACCTGCGGATTCTGGACCGGTGAGGTGTGGCTTGCCTATGAGTTTTCTGGAGACGAACGGCTGAAGAATGCGGGCGAGGTACAGGTAAAGAGCTTTTTGAACCGTATTGACAACAAGATTGAGGTGGATCATCACGATATGGGATTCCTTTACTCTCCTTCCTGTGTGGCAGCGTATAAGCTGATCGGCAGCAAAGAGGGTAAGGAGGCGGCGATCAAAGCGGCGAATCAGCTGATCACCCGGTATCATCCGGTGGGCGAGTTTATTCAGGCATGGGGGCCTATGGACGCTCCGGAGAATTACCGTCTGATCATAGACTGTCTGCTGAATCTGCCCCTGCTGTATTGGGCATCTGAGGAAACCGGTGACAGTAAGTACCGCGATATTGCGGAAAAGCATATCCATACGGCGGTGGCAAATGTGATCCGCGAAGATTATTCCACATGGCATACCTTCTTCTTTGATATGGAGACCGGGGCGCCTGACCATGGTGCCACCTGCCAGGGCTATCGGGACGGTTCCGCGTGGGCCAGAGGCCAGGCCTGGGGGGTGTATGGTATGGCTTTGGCATATAAGTACACCGGCAGGAAAGAGTACATTGAACTGTTCCGCCGTGTGACAGAGTACTTCTTAGAGCATCTTCCGAAGGATCTGGTTCCTTACTGGGATCTGGAATTCACGGACGGGGACGACCAGCCCAGAGATTCTTCCTCCGCCTCCATTGCGGCCTGCGGTATGTTGGAGATGGGCAAGTATCTGGACGCGGAAGAGGCAGAGCATTACAGAAAGATTGCTTCCCGCATCATGAAGTCTGTATATGACAATTATGCGGTGAAGGATACGGAAATTTCCAATGGGCTGGTGCTGCACAGCACATATTCCAATCATTCTCCCTATAACACCTGCAATCATTACGGTGTGGACGAGTGCAATTCCTGGGGCGATTATTTCTACATGGAAGCGCTGACCAGAATGAGCAGGGATTGGGAACTGTACTGGTAAATAGTAACAAAACATAAAAACGGTGTGGCTCTTGTATAAGAACCACATCGTTTTTCTATGGAAAAAAGCGGTAAATTATGTTATACTTATCCCTGCGTTTTAACAACAGGAAGTCAGGGAGAAGGAGAACATTAATGTTGTTGGCATTTTTAAGCTGGATATGGATCGGTATTGCCGCTTTTTTATGCGGATTTGCGGTATTGAGATGTTTTTTTCCTCAGAAATCTGCAGATGAGCGAAGGGTTGACTTGTATTTAATGGCGGGTTTATGTGTGCTGACTGTATATGCACAGTTTTTCAGCCTGTTTTACAAAGTGGGAGGGGCATCAACGGGTGTTCTTATGGTTGGCTGTCTGGCAGTTATTTTTCTCTTTTGGAGAAAACTCAGGAATTATTGCAGAGAGCAGATTCGGAGAGTAAAGTGGTATTGGCTGCTTATCTTTATTATGTTGGCGGGAATCATCCTTGTATTAACGATACAATACACATTTCATTCGGATACAGATGGCTATCATGCGCCGAGTATCCGGTGGATCGAGGAGTATGGCGTGGCATGCGGGGTGGGTAATCTGCATCATCGTCTTGCTTACAACAGTGCTTTCTTCTGCTTACAGGCTCTGTTCAGCATGAAATTTGCAGTAAATCAGTCTCTGCATACGATGAATGGGTTTATTGCATTTATAATGGTCTGTTTTGCTGTAAGAAATCTGAGTGTGTTTAAAAAAGGGGAAAAAATAAAAAGCTCTGACCTGCTTAAGCTGTGCCTCATATTTTATTTATGCATTTTCGAAAACAGATGGCAGATTTCATCACCGGGTTCGGATATTTCTGCATTGAGTATGGTCTTATATATAAGCGCAAAATGGTGTGAATTATGTGAAAAAGACTGTGAGGATGTGCGGGAGTATGGAATCCTTTGCCTATTGGCTGTATGGACTGTGACTTTAAAGCTTTCAGCTGCCATGATCGTACTGCTTGCGATCTGGCCCGGCATTCAGTTGATCCGTCGTAGGGACTGGAAGCAGATCATTTTATTTTTGGCGGCGGGGATGATCATTGTGTTGCCTTTTCTGGCGCGGAACGTTATCATATCGGGTTATCTCGTATATCCCTATGCGTCTGTGGATATTTTTGATGTGGATTGGAAAATGCCGTTATCTGCAGTGACGGGTGACAGCAGGGAAATTAAGGCATGGGGCAGAGGAATGACGGATGTGGAAAATTATGATGCGCCTTTTTCCGTATGGTTTCCTCTTTGGTTTCAGAATATAAAGGCCGGTTATAAAGCTGCATTCATATGTAATATATTTTGTGCTTTCTATATGGTAATATATGGGTTGAACTGTCTGCGGCAAAAGAAAAATCTGCCGGAGATCAATCTGATGATGGTCAGTATGGCCGGTTTTGCTTTTTGGTTCATGTCGGCGCCGTTGATCCGATATGGAGTGGTTTATATGCTGATACCTCCGGCATTATTGGCAGGGAAAATTTTTGCGGGGTGGAAATATGATCGGGCGGGGAAAGTCGGGGCCGTCGCCGTCCTTGCGGCAGGACTGCTGCTGTTACTGAAGACGGCGTCGTTTTATGGTACGATTCCCTGGAAAAGGCCTGTGGAGTATTCGTATCATGAGACGGATCAGATGGAGCTGGACGGTATGATAATATATGTACCGCAACCGCCTGATGATACGGTGGGATATCAGTTTTTCCCATCGACACAGTATGCATGGGTGCTTGAACGTATAGAACTTCGCACAGGGAGTCTTGATGGCGGATTTCGTACAAGGGAAGAATATAAGGAAGCGGAATGGAAATGATCCCGGCGGATCAGAGAGACAGCTGTGATTGCCGGTAGAAAGTCTGTGGCGTATAAAAGGAGAAGGGAATGTTGAAAGGGAAGTGGAAAGAGAGTTTCCGTCTGGAACATATTATTATTTTAATGTTGGGTATTTTGGCAGTCTTTGGAACTCTTTACAGGACGGGGACTGTTACTTCCGGATTTCATATGCTGGATGACCATGAGCTGATCCGTTTCAATCTGGTTTTCACGGAGAGCAATGCTTCTTTGGGGGATACTGTCAGATCGGCTGTTGTCAATGATTTTGGAGGAGGAAGATATCGGCCGCTGTATTGGGTGGAGAGAGTAACGGGAAGTAAGCTTTTTGGCGATGAATTGACCCTTTGGAACTATTATACGGCCATAAAGGGATTTCTGACTTTCTATTTTCTGTATTACACAGCCAGATACCTGAAATATAACAGGATCATTTCTCTTTTGTTTGTTGGCATCATAATTTTTGGCAGGCAGTTTACACCGTGGTTCCGCAGTGCGAATCAGGAAAGCACAGGTCTGTTATTGTGTGCGTTCACTCTGTTTTTTATTGCTAGACAGTATTATTACGAAAAGTACAATAGCCTGTCATATAATTTTTTCATACTGGCGGGAGCATTACTTTGCGGGTTGATAAAAGAGAGCTTCACTCTGTTTATGCCGGTGTTCGCGGCCCTGAAGTTCTGGCTGGAATATTGTCAGAAAGGAAAATTCGTACAGTGCCTGAAAGAAAATGCGGTAGTTTATGCTGTGATCGTCCTGTCCACACTGTTCAATGTGGGGATGATTCTCTTTTATGTGGGCCTGGATCGTGTGGTTTATGCGGGGTTTCATGAGGAAACCTCTTTGGCTGAATACTGGTCCGGTATTGTGTACAGTTTAAAATTTAATCTGGGGAGCTATACGATAGCCGGTGGAGTGCTTTTGTTTGCAGTTGCCATGTATTTCTTTGAAATCCCCAAGGAGCGGCGTAAGGAATATCTTGGTTTTACGGCAATCGGAGCGTATGTGATGGCAACCCAGCTGGTTGCCCATGCAAAGAGCCTGATGTGGGAGCGTTATATCATCCCCTGGATTGTGGGCTACGCATTTTTGTTCGTATTGTCAGGTTACCGTATTTTCGAAAAGAGCAGGTGGAGACAGTATCTCTATATAGCGGTTTTGGCAATATTGTTTATGACCGAAGCGCCGAAAGCATACCGGATGTCTGAGGATTATGCTTATACAGGGCAAATGTTGAGACTGTATTTTCAGAATATATTGGATAATACGGAGGCGGACAGCCGGATCGTGTGCGCCTTTCGTGACGGGGAAATCAGTCTGGCCACAGAGTGCTGGCTGGAAGTACACGAGCGTACTCAGGTATACTCGTATGACACTGTTACGGGTGAATTTGTGAATAAGGTGCAGTTGAAAGGCACTGTGCCGGAGAGTTATTCATGGGAACAGGCAAGGGTAGTTGTATGCTACAGTGACCAGGTTGAAGAGATAATATCATTGCTGGGGCTTACGGAGGAAAGCCAATATAGTGTAAGTGAATACATCGGCTACAGTGTGATTTCCGGTTTATAGTGTAGTCATAAAAGTTTTGCAGTGGAGGATTTGGTTTGGAGTTTACAGGTAACAGAAGAAAAAAGCAACAATTTATATTCAGCTATATCACATTCATGCTCAACGGCATGCTGGCATTGTCGATCGGTTCTCTGTTACCCTTTATCCGCGAGGCAAGAGGCTTGGAGTATACTTTTTGCGGGCTTCTGGTGAGTCTGCATTCCGTGGGAAATCTGATTTCCAGCTTTTTTGCGGGAGCGTTGGCGGTGAAGGTGGGCAGAAAGAGGAGCATCCTTTTCTTTAATGCCTTCTATGCCATCTCTTATCTGCTGATTCTGTCCGGTGGCAGCCCGGTTTGTCTGGTTGCAGCGTTTTTGCTGACAGGGTTGACCAGAGGGGCTACCAGTAATTTCAGCAACATGACGATCAATAATCTGGCACCCGGTCAGGCATGGATTCTCAACGGCCTGCATGCCATGTTTTCCATTGGAGCGTTTCTTTTTCCCATTCTGTTGACTGTACTTACGGCAGGTTCTGCCGAGCGATGGCGGTTGGCCTGTTGTTTTATGTTGGTTATGGGGATTCTGAGCTGGATCCTTTACAGTGTGATGCCGGTAGATGAGATGCTGCGGCCGGAGAAAACAGGAAAAGTCAGCGCAGATAAGGCAGATGGGAGTGGAAAGTGGAAAAACAGAGAGGACAGAAGTAAAGGGGAAGAAAATCCGGAAAGCGAAAACGGGAGGAAAAGAGGTCAGGCGGGCTTTTGGGGAGAACCTGTATTTTTTCTGTGTACGGCGACATTGTTCTTTTACCTTTGCGTAGAGCAGGGAGTCATTGGGTGGCTGGTTACCTATTTTAAGGATACCGGGCTGCTGAGTGCGTCACTGTCCCAGATCATGGCGAGCGTTCAATGGATCATGATTCTTGCAGGGCGGCTGACTACGGCTTATCTGTCTACCAGACTGGATAAGACAAAGCTGTTGCGTGTTATGGGTGTGAGTCTGATCTTATTTTTTATTGTGCTGATCACGGGGCGGACAACACCTCAGATTGTTATCGGTATCATTGGCTTTGGCTATAGTATGGCTGGGATTTATCCCACCACTGTTTCCTTTGCCGGGAAACTGATCCGACAGTATCCTCTGTCATGGAGCTTTATGCTGACTATGGCCAGCCTGGGCTCTATATTGATGCCCTCCGTTATCGGCAGGATTGCAGAGAGTGCGGGTATTTTTTATGGAATGAGTTCCATTGTGGTGGTGATCGTAATTGATATGGCACTGATCGTCGGGCTGACCGCTTATATGAAGCGCATGGAGGCGGACTCAGGCGTATGACCATACATGGGAATTCAAACACGGTAGGAGAATGGAGATTCGGATGGAAATACTGGATATTGTAGATGAACAGGGGAATCCTACAGGACAGACTGTGGAACGGGAAAAGGCTCACAGGGAGGGGATTCGTCACAGGTCTTCTCATGTATGGCTGTTGCGCAGACGCGGGGGGAAGGTGGAGATTCTGCTGCAGAAACGCAGTCACAGCAAGGATTCTTTTCCGGGCTGTTACGACATCTCCAGTGCAGGACACATTCCGGCAGGGGTGGATTATATCTCATCAGCTTTGAGAGAACTCCGGGAGGAACTGGGTGTGGAGGCGGAAGGTTCCGAACTGCGATATTGCGGGAAAAGGTTCATTTATTATGAGGAAATGTTTTATGGAGAAACATTTATAGACAGGCAGGTCAGCAATATTTATATTCTGTGGCTTGACCGTGAGGCGGAGGATTTTATTCTGCAGGAAGAGGAAGTGGAGGAGGTAAGGTGGTTTGAGTTTGAGGAGTGTGTGGAGCTGGTGCGGCAGAACCGGCTTCCCCATTGCATTATGATGGAAGAACTGGAGATGCTGCAGAGAGGGATTACGGCAGAATAGCGGAAAAGTATCCGTGCGGACGGAATGGTGGTGCGGATGAGGGGAGGTATGCCACGGTTGCTGCTCATAGTAACCTTGCTGTAAGTTTATATGGGAACTGGAAAACATATATAATTGAAAAATGACACATATCATGTTATCATAGATACACATAAACTAATAAATGAAGTTATCGTATCTATGGGGATGGTATTATGAAGATTGAACGAGTGGATGAAAGAACCGTAAAATGCTTTCTGTCTAATGAAGAGCTGGAAGAGTATGATATTGATTATAAAGACTTTATTCTGCGCAGCGAGAAGGCGAAGGAAGTGGTGCAGGAGATCATCGAGCAGGCGGAGGAGCAGGTGGGATATAAACCGCCCAGATTTGCCTTTGATCTGCAGATCATGATGCTGCCGGATCAGGGACTTTTGCTGACCTTTTCGGAAAAAGATGCTGACTACAGAGACGGGGAGCAGCTGATCGAGTGTCTCAAGGAAATGAAACAGATTCTGGACAGAGCCAAAGATAAGATCGGGATGGCTGCGGCGGAGAGCGGCAGCGGGGAGGCCGTTTCCGAACAGCCCAAGCGGCAGCCGGTGCAGCGCCCGGACTTTGCGGTCTTTTCTTTCTCTGTGCTGACCAATGTAATGAGTTATGCGGCCGCGATTCCCTCAAATTTAAGGATGGACAGCGAGCTGTATGAGATGGACGGGAATTACTTTCTTTTTCTCAGAAAGGGATATGCTTCCTATGAGCGCTTCAGCAGGGCATGTGTTCAGGCAATGGAGTTCGGCAGTCTTTACACTGCGGATGAGGATAAGACAATGTCCATTAAGGAACATGGAACCTGCCTGATTGAAGCAAAGGCATTGAGGAAATTGCGTGGTTAGGAACTGCCGGTAAGTTATTTCGGGACAGTTTCTTAGTGTGAGTTGACAGGAAACCTTTCAATGGGTCATATCGCCCAGAGAAGGTTTCCTGATATTATTTTGGGATGTGATCCCGGAAGCATGAACCGGAATTTATAACGAAAGTGCCATGCATTCCGATGCACTGCCATAAATAGAAAGTAAGGCAATAAGGAGAATTGCCCGGGAGCTTCGTTGATGCACACAACCTGCATAGAACATGCAGGTTGGCGCACAGCTGTCTTGCAAAACCGCAAAGGGATGCGGTTTTGACTGCGCGGTTTCCGCAGGAGAGATACAGGACTTTCATAGCAATATTTTCACTGCGGTTCCGTAAGCGATAACTTCCGCGGCACCCGACATAACGGAGGAAGTACCGTAACGGACATTGATAACGGCGTCAGCCCCCAATTCCTGCGCTTCATCCACCATTCGTTTCACGGCAATCTGCCTTGCTTCGTTGAGCATCTGGGTATAACCTGCCAGTTCGCCGCCCACCAGAGTTTTCATGGCGGCCATAAAATCACGTCCTACATTTTTCGTGTGGACAACGGTTCCCTTTACGATGCCCAGGGCCTCTATCTCTTTTCCCGGAATATGATCAATATTTAGAAGCTTCATCTAATTCTCCTCCTTCAATCTCTTTTATACGTTCCCTTAATGCGGTAAGTGTGCCGATAATGCCAAGAAGCGGTATGGCGAGTAATATTGCCAGTATCGGCAGAGGTATTGCATCTCCGGAATCTACAACGGCAGCCCACAGGATGATTCCCAGAAACATTGCCATAAATAAAATTGCAAACAGTGCGCCTGTAAAAGCGTCTTTCTTTCTCCGGCGTTTATCCTTTCTTTGGATATCCATAAATTTAGTACCTCCCTTCTCAAGATCTTCCATTTCCGTAAGCAGCTCCTGTGTCTGCAGATTGCTCAGTGTGGTGTCCTCTGACAACAGTCTGTGACAGAATTTCACATTTGCCTCCAGATTCTTCTGTTTTCTGTCCAGAACGATCAGATGTCTGCGGAGACAATCTTCCAAAGTGAAACTTCCCGACTGTAACCGACGGATTTCTTCCAGCGGAATATCCAGCTTTCGGAGCAGTTTGATTTGCCGCAATGTCTCCAGATCCGTTTCGGAATAGTCTCTATACCCGTTGCTTAGATTACGGGAAGGATTCAGCAGACCTTCCTGCTCGTAAAAGCGGATGTTCTTCTTGGTGATGCCTATGGTCTGTTCTACTTCGTTGATCTTCATAACAATCTCCATGCCTGTGTTACTGACTGCTTACAAGGTTACACTACACCTTCCATGAGGTGGAAGGTCAAGGAATTTTTCATATTTTCTTTCATATTTTTGTGAACTGGTAATAAACTGCATGTTTTATATAATTTACATTTGATTTTTGAGTATAATAATTCTTTCCATGTCTTCCGGTAAGGATGCGGAAAAATCCATTTCCTGTTCTGTAACAGGATGGGTAAAGGTCAATCGGCAGGAGTGAAGAGCCTGCCCGGAGAGATATTCCATATCCGGATTATAGGGACGGTCCCCGATTAGAGGGTATCCCCATATTGAGCCGGTGATTCATAAAAACAGGCAGACCATTCCGGAGTACACTCTCAGGACGCTTCTTAAGCTCAGTCATGTTTTGGACAGAGTAACCTTTGAACTTCAGGAATTGCTTTACGGTAAAGCTTTGTTCCGAATCTTTGATTGTATATGTTAAACTTCGTTCCATAAGATGTATTCACCTGGTGTTCTATGAGGACTGGTTATATCAAAATAATTCAATCAGCACTAAATATATGCAGAGATGAGCAAACAGGCTCATTTGATTCTGCCTTTGTGGATATTATATCATGTCAGCAGGAAATCAAGCGGCTGCGAAGCAGACATTTGATTTCACCTGACATGATAACGAAAGAATCATTGAGCGCGGAGCGCGACAGACGCGCAGCGGCTGGATTCTTGAGTGTATTATATCATGATTGCCCCTGCAGTACATCAGAGCTGAATGTACTTTTCCCATTTTGTGATATTATGTGGAAATAGGGGTGAAAAGTATGGTAGACTGGAGTTATGGAATATCGATATGAGAAATGTAATGAAAATAACACGTGTATTGTATTGCCCTGTGAAATGGCAGGGCAGCCGTTGACTGTTATCGGTGCAAAAGCTTTTCTGAGCTGCCGCCAGGTGGAGAAACTGGTGCTGCCTGACACTCTGGTGCAGGTGGAGGACTGGGCTTTCGCCCACATGAAAGGTCTGATAGAAATTGTATTTCCTGCAAAGGAAATACTGTTCGGAAAGAAGGTCTTTCTGGGGTGTGATGCGCTGCGGCGGGTGACACTGATCCGGGAAGGAAAGTTATTGCAGGAACTGTATGAAGGCATATCTTTTTTTCTGGCATCCGCATTCCGCCTTGCTTTGGCCAAAGATCATGGGAAGCTGTACGATCTCAGACTGGCAGGAGATGCGGAAGGGCAATGGCGTTGGCTTGCTTACTATGATGAGGCTTTGCTGGCATATCTGATGCAGGCGGATGACAATGGCTTTGAGCCGGCATTTATTGGCTGGTTTGATGTGGAGGATGTGGATGACCAGAGGGTCGGTTACATGTCGGAGCAAATAAGAAAGAAAATAGAACTTGCCTTTCAAAGAATGGTATATGCGGAGAAAATGTCAGAGAGGACAGAGAAGCTGTTAAAGGAGTATTTAATAAAGAAGGCACCGGAACAGGTATTAGAGCTGATGCGGGATACAGAATCCGGCGGTGGCGGACAGGTGAGATATTTTCGGGTATGGCGGCAGATTGGAGGTTTTGAACTCTATTCTCCGAAATTCCTGTTGGAAGAGTTGGAGAATGCCGACCCGGAAGTGAGGAGTTTCCTTCTGGAATGTGAACTGGAAGAAACGGTGGGGGATTTCTTTGGGAGTTTGGAGCTTTGAGGCATATTATGGTTATTTTGTACGGCGGTTTGAATTTTCTGTGATACTGAAGGAAACACAATGTGTTTTTGAGGTTGGTTCTGAATAGTTATAATATAATTTAAGAATTGGAGGAAAGTTTATGTCAGAACAGGACAATTTGAAACAGGAGGAATCCGTGTGTTCCGATACCGGATCAGAACAGGATATGGAAGCTTTGATAGCGCTTCTGGATGGCCGTACCGAAGCGGGAGACAGCCGTATCAAGGTTGATGTAGTGGAGGGAGAAGGTCAGGTTATCGCCCGGCAGTATCATCATGGCCGTTGTGACGTGGGAAGCCCGTGGGCTTGTGGGGCATCCTTTGATCTGTTGGAGTAAATGACTGCATCCGAGGGACAGTAACGGGCCGGAGATCAGATATACAGCAGTCTGCCGCACCGTGGGAATCCGCATGCAGCAGGGATATGCTGTATTTTCCGAGGGGAAAATTAAATCAGAAATAAAGAAAGCAGGGTATTAGGTTTGGATAATAAATGGAAGGCCAGAATGATCAAGAGTTTTAAAATAGCTATGGCTGCATTAGTTGCTATAGCCGTTGCAGGAGAACTTGGACTGAAATACTCTGCCACCGCGGGGATCATCACCGTCCTCAGTATCCGGAACACGAAAAGGGAAACGTTGAAAAGCGCCCGGAACAGAGCGATGGCCTTTGTATGTGCACTGGCGCTTTCGGCGGGGTGCTTTTATGTCTTGGATTATACGTTATGGGCCTTTGCGTTGTATTTGCTGTTGTTTGCCTTTCTCTGTCTCTGTATGGACTGGGGAGAGGCGATAGCCATGGATTCGGTTCTGATCACTCATTTCCTGACAGAGGGGAATATGGGATATCAGATGTTATTAAATGAAACGGTGTTATTCTTTATTGGGACAGTGTTGGGAATACTTGTGAATCTGCATCTCCATGTGATGGGGGCAGAGTTCGACCGTCTGGCGGAAGAGGCGGATACCCGGATAAAGGAAATATTGCGCCGTATGGTTACATGGGTTCTCAAGGAAGACAAGAGTGAATACACACCGGAGTGTTTCGAGAGTCTGCAGAAATCTCTGGAAGAGGCAAAGCTGTGTGCCGCGGCCAATTATGGCAATGCTCTGTTCAGTTCAAGCACGAGGGAGCTTGACTATATCAGGATGCGGGAGCAGCAAAGCTTGATCTTGAGAGAAATCTATCTCAATATTAAGAGACTTGATTATCTGCCTGATCAGGCGGTGCAGGTGGCGGAGCTTCTGGACCGGATTGAGCGGAGTTATCATAAGGATAATACAGTAAAGGAATTGATGGAGGAATTGGAG